>CAYUKT010000117.1:0-7262 GCA_964445285.1 uncultured Bacteroides sp.
GCCTGTTTGACATTGAAACGTCACCTAATCAGTCAATTTATGTTTCAAAAACAAATAGAAGATATAACTACAAGTTATATATCGGCAGAATGTCACAAAAGTCTTAGCTGTAAAAGGGAAAAAGCTGATTTTTATACCCCTCAATAGTAATCTCTGCTCTTACCCTTCTTTCAGAGCGGCCGCATCGCCTACCAGGGTTACGTCCGGGTGAAGCTGCAACACGGACGCAGGCACCTGTGGCGTAACAGGTCCATAAAATGCTTTCTTTACAATTTCCCTTTTGCTTTCCCCGCAGACCATGACAAGAATTTTCTTTGCCTGCATGATGGACTGGATTCCCATGGTATATGCCTCTTTTGGCACCTTAGTGATGGAGTCGAAGAATCTGGCATTGGCTGCAACCGTACTTTCGGCCAGCGTGACGCAGTGGGTTGTTCTGGGAAAGGAATCATCCGGCTCATTAAAGCCGATATGGCCATTGTGGCCGAGCCCCAGAAGCTGCAGATCGATGCCGCCGTGGGAACGAATGATCTCGTCATAGTTCCGGCAGGCTTTTTCGCTGTCCGTTTCCAGACCGTCAGGGACAAAGGTGTTCTGTTTGTTGATATTGACATGGTCAAATAGATGTGTATTCATGAAATAACGATAACTCTGATCATCTTCCGGCGCCAAGCCTTTGTACTCGTCTAAATTGATGCTGTGGACAGATGAAAAGTCAAAATCTCCAGCTTCATAGCGTTTGATAAGGTGTTCATAGGCACCGATCGGGGTAGAGCCGGTGGCAAGCCCCAATACACAGTCAGGTTTCATGATGATCTGGGCAGAGAGGATGTTGGCAGTAATCCGGCTCGCCTGTTCGTAATCTTTTGCACAATATATTTTCATGCTGCATTCTCACTTTCATGCTGTATTATGAAATGTTTCGCTTATCTGAGGCTGCGAAACAGACCTCGTAATCGAGCTTCGCTCGATTTGTTAATCTCCGAAGGAATTTACTTGTTTATGATTTACTTCTGGTGTTGCGGTATTCATTGGCAGATACCCCTTCTATCTTTTTGAATACCCGGGAAAAATGTGCCAGATCCTGAAAGCCTACCATCTCTGCTACATCATATATCCGCAGGGAAGGGTCTTTCAGCAGCTCTTTGGCCTTATCGATGCGGGCGCTGTTCAGGATATCGGAAAAGGTCTTGCCGGTGTGCTTGTTGAGCAGCTTGGACAGATGCCACTGGCTGACATAGACCTGGTCGGCTACGTCCGTCAGACGCAGTTTTTCCTGAGAATTTTCCTGAATATATTCCAGGGCGTTTTTCACGATAAAACTGTTGGCTTCCGAGTGATATGATATATCCTCTTCGCCTTCGGACGTTTCTGCTTCGTTTGGAAGAGACACTTCCGGGAAAATTTCGCCGGCCTGTGCCAGCCGTCTGGTCACCTCATCAAGCGCTTCCTCCAGTTCACTCATTTTGGAAGGCTTTAAGAGAAAACGTGCAACGCCCAGAGAAATGGCTTCTCTGGCATATTCAAATTCCCTGTAGCCGGTCAGGATGATCAGCTGCATATACGGAAACTCGGATTTCAGGGCAGCAATCATTTTCAGACCGTCCAATTCAGGCATGTTGATATCTGTGATGATAATATTTGGCCGCACCTGCCGTATCATCTCCAATCCCTCTCTGCCATTATAAGCGCTGCCTGCCACCTGACAATTCCATTTCTCCCAGGGCAAAGTCCTGCACAACCCCTCTACAATCAAAGGTTCATCATCAATAATAGCTACTCTAAACATTCCACACCCCTCATGTATTCATCCCGAGCCCGAGAAACTGCGCCCGCAAAGTTAATTCCGAAAAAAATCAAGCCCTTCAGACTATCCCGAGTTCGCGAAGCGAATCTCGAGGAGTTAATTCCGAAGGAATCAAACCCTTCAGCCTATTCCGAGTTCGCGAAGCGAATCTCGAGGAGTTAATTTTCGAAGAAAATTTACTCCTAGCCTTTGACAGCACCTGCCGTCATCCCCTTAATAATATACTTCTGCAGGAAGCAATATACAATAATAACCGGGACAATTACCAATGTGACTGCTGATGCCATTAGGCCGTAGTTGGTTCCTTCTTTGGCGGTCAGCCGGTTCAACAGGGTGGTGATACCGTACATGTCAGGCCTCGTCAAGAAGAACATCTGTGTAAACAGGTCGTTATAGCTCCACAGGAAAGAGAAGATAGCTACGGTTGCAAAGGAAGGCTTCGTGAGCGGCAAAACAACTTTGAAATAAATCTGAAAAGCATTGCAGCCTTCCATGTATGCCGCTTCTTCTAACTCCACCGGAAGTCCTTTGATGTAACCGATCAACACTACCATGGCAAAGGAAAGATTGCCTGCCACCTGCGGCAAGATTACTGACAGCATTGTCAGGAACCAGTTGCCTGTGTTAGCGATACCCCAGGAAAACTCCATGGCAAATACCGGCACGATCGTGGCAAATACCGGGAACATCATCCCTGCGATGACCATGGTATGAAGAAACTCACAGCCACGGAACTTATAGCGGGAGAGAGCGTATGCTGCCATGCCAGCCAGCAGGATGACGAATAATGCCACCATGGTGGAGATAAAAATACTGTTTTTATAAGCGTTTACGATGTTCAGGCTGTCAAAGGCTTTTCGGTAGTTGGCCATCGTGAATAATTCCCCGAAAGGCAGTGAAAAGGAGTCTGCCAGGATTTTATCTTTCGCCTTAAAGGAGTTCTGCAATACCCAGAAGATGGGATATATGGTGGTGATGGCCCAGAGGACTAACAGCAGATAGACAACACTCCGGCCAATGGAAAATGTTCTTTTCTTAGTCATATCTCATCCCTCCTTTAATAGTCTTTTTCGCGGAAGATTGCATTGACTACTTTGGACAATACAATACCCAGTACAACGATCAGTACAGCCAGAGCACAGCCGTAGTCCACGTTTTTAGTCTCCATGGTGTGGTAGTACATGTATGTACCTGTCAGGAAGGTAGACTTGAGCGGCATTCCTTTTGGAAACATTGTCCAGGGAAGGTCGAACACTTTGAGTGCTCCGGTCACAGCCAATACGCTGCAGGTACAGATAACATTGTGCAGGAGCGGAAGAGAGATGTAACGGACGCTCTGCAGGGTAGAAGCGCCATCAATCCGCGCCGCCTCATACAGTTCATCGGAAATGTTGTTTAGGCCTGTGATAAGAATGACAAAGTAGAATCCTACATACTGCCACATCACGGGAAGCATCATGGTAAACAGTGCGATGCCCTCTGCCTTCCAGTCGGTCAGCTGACTCTTTCCGAGCGCTTCCAGAAGCTGGTTGACCATACCTTTGTCATATAAGAAGAGCAGGTTAAACAGCAGACCTAAAGCGGTAGCCGAGATTACGATTGGAAAGAAGAATACAGTTTTAAAAAACTGTTTTCCTCTGCCAATATTATCCACCATCAGCGCCAGGATGATGGCGATACCGACCTGGCCTATCAAGGTGACGGCCATCATGATCAGCGTATTTTTGATGGCTGTCCATACGTTTTCATCGTGGATCATTTCTATATAGTTAGTATACCAGGGTGTATTGAAGCTGGTGGCAGAACTTCCGAGCTGCTTGATATGCATAAAGCTGTTCACGATATTTTTAAAAAAGGGATAGTAGAGAAATAAGATCATGAACAGGAAAGCGGGCACCAGGAATACAAACACCGGTTTTTTGTTGCGATATATATTTGCTCCCATAAGACACCTCCATTTTTATCACCGGTCGTTTTGGAAAAAGGAGCAGGGTGATTCCCTGCCCCTTTCAGCTGCTTGATATTCTGTCAGGCATTACTGATTGTGATAAGCTTCCAGGCCTTCCGCTACTGCATCCACGGCCTGTACTCTGCCGGTTACGATTTCAGGCATACCATCGAAAGTGGGTACGCGGCAGTCGCCCTGGAATAAATCCTGTACCGCGCCTGTGAGGGATGTTACGCCTGCCATCATCTCGATGGATTTGCGCTGTAACTCGTTGAACTGAGCGGGGTCAACTTCCGGTGCATTCTTTAATGCGGATGCTGCGTGCTGTGCGAAAGCGGGTACAACTGTGTCGGAAGTCATATACTCTACGAAGCTGACTGCGGCTGCTCTCTTGTCCGGGTCGTCCCATGCTTTTCTTGTAATGTAGTAGCCGGAGGAAAGACCGCCCACTAAGTCAGTTGCTTTTCTGCTGCCTTTGCCAGGTACATAGGTCACATCGAATTTAGCAAGTTTGTCTGCGTCAAGGGTAGAAGGATCTTCCGGATCCGACTGGCAGGAACCCACGATACCGCCAACTTTCCAGGAACCATCGATTAGGAAAGCGGCCTTGCCGTCTGTGAACATGGCGAAGGTCTCATCGTCTGTTGCAGAGAGTGTGTTATCAGGGAAGTAGCCCAGTTCATACAGTTCCTTGATGTCGTTCATGCCGGAAACCCAGGCCTGTCCATTGGTATCTTCCACACTTTTCGGAATTTCCAGATGGGTATCCGGGGACTGGTTATTGAAGATTGCGAACTCCCACCAGTAGTGCGGAATATTGCCGAGTGCCGCTGCGATAGGTGTATAACCTGCCGCTTTAATCTTTTCACAGTCTGCCTTGAACATATCCATTGTGTAGTCTGCACCGGGCATTGTCACACCGGCTGCGTCCAGAATCTCTGTATTGACGAACATTGCCTCCCAGAAACCATTGACCGGTATCGCGTATTTCTTGCCGTCTACCAGGGAACCGGGGATCAGGTCCTCATTCATATTAGTGGCGTATTCCGGATACTCTGCACGAATCTCATCGAGGGATAATACTTTGCCTGCCTCGATGAAACTGTTGGCGTCTGCGCCGTTGAAGAAGAACAGGACGTCCGGTTCGGAGCCGGTCTCAAAGTCTGTGGCCACCCTCATCTTGAAGGTTTCGTCCGCAGTTGCGGAAGTATCTACGATTGTGTTGCCGGTCTGCTCTTCCCAGGCTTTCACGGCATCTTTGTAATTCTGTGCGTTGGTGTCCTCACCGGCGAATGTAGTGGTGACTGTCAGTTCCACCGGGCCTGCAGGCTGTGCAGTCTCTGCTGCCGGTGCCTGTTCTGTACTCCCTGAGGAGTCTGTGTTTTCCACTGTCTGTGCCGGGGCATCAGATCCTTTGTTTCCTGCGTTGTTACCGCATGCGGTGACAGATAATACCATCATTCCCGCGAGCATTGCTGCTATGACTCTTTTTTTCATTATTCATCCTCCCTTGCTGATTTCTTTCGTTTGGTTACATCTATATCATACCTGCTAAAGAAACAAAGGGTAATTGTTGGTATTGTCATTTTTTGCTTTTTATTGCTCGGTTGGAATCTCCATTTTGAGCAAAATTGTGCTAATTGTATTTTCTTGCTCGTTTCCGGTTATAAATAATCCACAATCATCCCCGTAAATCATTTTAAGTCTCTGGTCAACATTACGAATCCCGAGGCTGACTCTCTTTTCCCCGACAGGGATAATGTCCTTGGAGAGAAGCCTGTCGATCTTATCCTTGTCCTCTTTGGTCAGATGTCCGTTATCTTCAATCTCTATACAGAGATAGCCGTCTTCCCTTTTGTAGAGGCGGATTTCCAGGTATCCCTTCCGGGAGATGTTCATGCCGTGTTCCACCGCGTTTTCCACAATGGGCTGAATGATCAGCCGAGGGATCTGGATGGTCATGAGGCTTTCATCGATATGTTTCGTGCATTGGAATTTTGCGCCGAAGCGTTGGGCAATGATATACAGGTAGGCATCGGCATAGGCCATCTCCTCGGCAATGGAGTGAAACTGCGCTTCCTTGCGGTTCATGGTGGCGCCCAGCATGGTGGAGAGGGCTTCGATCATGCTGCTTACCTTATAATTACCATTCAGCCTTGCCTCCCAGTTGATGATCTCCAGTGTATTGTTAAGAAAATGAGGATTGATCTGGGACTGCAGGGCCATGATCTTGGCGTCCCGCAGGGCGATTTCTTCCAGATAAATCTTGTCAAACTGGTTCTTAAGCTGTAAGGACATATGGTTAAACGAATCCTTCACATGATAAAATTCCCGGTTGTCTTCTTTGTTTTCAATCTGGATACCCAGATTCCCCTCCCGGACAGCGTCTGCTCCCCGGATCAGGTCTTGCAGAGGCACGGTCACCTTTTTATAGAAGAAGCGCATCATCTGAATGACCAGCGGTATCATGAAAATAAGCAGGAGTAGGAAAAGGTACTGCATGGTGTCGGTCTCTGCATGGATTATCCGGTTGTCCAAACTGATGGAAAGGACCAGGGTGCCGCCATAGGTATTTATTTCGTGATGGATATAGGAGCGGGGGCCCGGATGATGTTCGTACGAGGTGTCGGTTCCGTTCAGCCTTGTCCGGATGTTTTCAGGCAGAATCTTGGCGGCATTGCTGTCGGTGGTGTTTACCAGTTCGTTGTTCCAATACAAGCTGACGCCCGTATAGCCCCATATGCCGGGAAAACTCTGCATCATGGATTCTTCATCCAGTTCCAGTGCCAATACGGCATAGGGCACGAATTTGGGGGTTACGAGGTTGCGGACCATATACAGTCTTTCCCCCACGCATACCAGCGTAGTGCCGGTGTCGAGGGTCCGGGCCACTTTCAGGATTGACTCTTTTGCCTTGGATTGAAAGAAAACAACATCCTGATAGCCACCGCCATTGCTGTTATTCAGGGCGTAGTAGGAGCTGTCATCCTCGTCCAGTATCACCAGATGCGCAGTTTTGCAGTTGTCATTGTATGCGTACTGTTGGGATAAAAAGTTTTCGACTTCTCTCTCAAATATGTCTGCATCTCCATCGGCCAGGTAGGTGTTATATAATTTGGAGATTACGCCCATGTAGGAGGCGTTTTTGGAGGCTGTCTCGCAGTCCTTTAACTGGATCTGCAGGATGTCCGTGGTCTTTTCCATAGAGGCTGTGATGGTATGCTCCACCTGATGATAGAGGTTGCCCGTTATCATCAATATCATGAGAAGTATCAGCATAAATAACGGAAAAAACCACCCAAAGAGCAGTCTTCTGACCATGCTCCATCGAAGTGATTTTTTCTGTGTGTATTGTTCGTTTTTCATATCCATACCCTTGTCCTGTCTTAAATTGGAAACAGACGCAGGCATGACGACCTGCGTCCGGGAAATTACTAAAGCTATTTTAAGGATAAGTAGGTCTCAAATAATTCACAAAATGCTGCGGCATCACTTTGCGCTTTCATC
>CAYUKT010000118.1:0-7238 GCA_964445285.1 uncultured Bacteroides sp.
GGTTGCACTTATAATGGATTTGAGTACCTGCCATCCTATGTAATCACTCCGGAAATAGCTTCCTATCGCTACGTTCTTTTTACCCTCGTTCGCTTCGTAGGAGGCCATCTGAGTCATCAGGATGATTCTCTCTTCGTTTAACATACAAGTCTCCAATGTCCAGCCGGATTTAATTTAAAAACCGCATCTTCGGGTTTTCTTTCTGATCCTTCTTCGGCTCAGGTTTCTTCACTTCCGGCTTTTTAATACTGCTATTAAGCTGATTTGCCATACTATTCTTACATTTAGAACAGAAACGTCCTGTCAGTATCACAGCCCCACAGTTTTCACAGGTCAGGGTGATTCCGGATTCTGCGCTGAGCTCCAGACGTTCTTCCCGAAGCCACTGATGAATCTGATTTGTGGTCACGTCACATGCTTCGGACACCTGTGGAATGGTTGCATGGGCATTGTCCCGGATATACGCCTTGACTTCCTGGAATTTCTGCTCCAGCGCTTCTCTGCATGCCATACAGATTGGCGGTCCAGACACATAGTTAAAAAGATTTCCGCATTTTCTGCAATTTCTTACATTCATACTTTATCCTCCTGCTGACAAATTTTGGTTCATGTCCCCCTGCCTATGGCAAGTGTCATGAAATAAATTCGTTCTACCCCCGCTTTTCTCAATTCAATGCTCATGGCATCTATCGTGCTTCCTGTGGTATAGATGTCATCAATAATTATAATCGTACTTAATTTTACATCATTACGGCAGATTTTGAAAGCCTTTTTCAAATTATTTTGTCTCTCTGCCGCAGATAAATCTTTCATGGGCGCAGTTTTATGTACTCTCAGGATCAAATCCGTGACTACCGGGATACCTGTCAGCACAGAAAGTTCCCGTGCAAGCACCTCCGCCTGATTATATCCTCTCCGATATCGTCTGCTTTTATGGATCGGTACCGGCACCAGCGCATCCGGCCGGCATTCTTCAATAAACCTCTTACAGTTCTCTGCCATACGGAACGCATAATAAGCCGCGTACTCCTGCCTTCCCTTATATTTAAAGCGATAGAGGGAACCGGAAATGCTCTTATACTCAAAAAGCGCCATTCCCCGGTCAAAATAATGTCTATGCACACTGCAGTCATGACAATATTCCTGTTCCTCCTGCGCAAGAGGCTTACCACATTTCAGACAACAAGGCTGTTTTATATATTGAAAAGTCTGTTCGCAGGACGCACAGACAAGGCTGCCAAAAGGGGCGACAGGACGGTCGCAGACAGGACAGCGTCTGGGAAACAGGAGATCCAGAAAAAACTCCCGAAGTGATTTTATGCGATTCATGATAAAATAATTCCTTCCTGCTATTACCCGGCCTGGGGAATCAATTCCCTAATACGGTCTGAGAGTCCCGTATACCGGCGGTTTTGATAGTTGTTGGCAACCATCTGGCGAAGCATCTCACGGCTTCCTAAGATCGTAACACAATTCCTGGCGCGCGTCACACCCGTGTAGAGGAGGTTGCGGTTAAAGAGCATCCTCGGCCCAGAGAGAAGCGGCATGATCACAGCCGGATACTCACTGCCCTGGGATTTATGGATGGTGACGGCATAAGCCAGTTCAATCTCATCGAGCTGCGCATATTGATAAGTTACCAGACGATGCTCATCATACTCCACCACCACTTCGCGGGAATACTCGTCAATGGATCTTATCGTGCCGATATCACCATTGAAAATACCGTTCCCCCTGTCAATGGGGATTCCATATTTACTGACCACCTCCCACTCCAGCTGGTAATTATTCTTGATCTGCATCACCTTATCTTGCTCCCGAAAAAGCGTCTCACCTGCCTGACACTCTCTTTTTTCAGTAGAAGGGGGATTCAAATATTTCTGCAGGATACCGTTTAGAACCTCCACGCCGAGTTTACCTTTCCGCATCGGCGTCAGCACCTGAATCTCATAAGGCTGAGTCCCCACATAGGGCGGCAGTTTCTCTAATATCAACTGTATCATATGTTTATAGATAACATCCGTGTCATTTCTTTCCAGAAAAAAGAAGTCCCTGCTCTTATTATCCAGTGCCAGTTCTTCTCCTGCATGGATCCTGTGGGCATTCAGCACAATATCGCTCTCTCCCGCCTGCCGGAATATCTTTTCCAATACCACCGTCTGAAAACGGCCGCTCTGTATCAGATCCTGCAGTACCTGTCCAGCCCCCACCGAGGGAAGCTGGTTCACATCGCCCACCATGATCAGCCTTGTCCCTATCGGGATTGCTTTCAGGAGTGCTTGAAAAAGAAAGATATCCACCATGGACATTTCATCCACAATGATCACATCTGCTTCCAGCGGATTCTCCTCATTGCGTTCAAACCGTGCTGCCCTGGCCTCCTCAGAAACAACCCCGTTCAATTCCAGAAGTCTGTGTATCGTGCGGGATTCATAGCCGGTGGCCTCTGTCATCCGCTTGGCTGCCCTGCCTGTGGGCGCTGCCAGAAAGATATCCATCTTCTGTGACAAAAAATATCGTATGATGGCATTGATCGTGGTGGTCTTGCCCGTACCTGGACCGCCGGAAAGAATAAAGATGCCGTTCTGGATGCACTCGAATACCGAACGTTTCTGCAGTTCATCCAGTTCTATCTCCAGATCCGCCTCCACCTGATCGATCTTGGACATAATCGCCTCCTCCTCGGCAGGCAGCAGTTCCTCCCTGATATTCAGATCATGCAGCATCTTGGCACAGTTTAATTCCGCATAGTAATAATTCACCGCATAGACTTTACGTTCAGTCTCACCCTCCCCGGGCATTTTGATGACCAATTTCTTATCCATCGCCAGGTTCTGCAGCTGCGCTTCCAGCAGTTCCGGGGCAAGCCCCAGCAGTTCCCCCGCCCGTTCCAACAGTCTGCTCTCCGGCAGATAGCAATGTCCGTCCGCACCGGCCTGCTGCAAAGAATAGAGAAGCCCGCTGCGGATACGGTAATCGGAATCCGTGTGGATGCCAATCTTCGCCGCGATCTCATCCGCAATCCGGAAGCCAATCCCATGAATGTCTTCGGCCAAACGATAGGGATTCTCCCTGAGAATGCCATACAGATTCATTCCGTAGGCCTCATAGATGCGAATCGCCAGCGTATTGGAAATGCCGTATGTCTGCAGGAATGTCATGGCCTCCCTGGCATCCCTCTTCTCATAGACAATGACCGCGATTTCCCGCGCTTTGCGCGTACTGATTCCCTTCACCTCGGCCAAGCGCTCTGGTTCCTCCTCGATAATGCGGTAGGTATCCGCGCCAAACATCTTCACGATCCGCGCCGCCAAGGCCTCCCCCACGCCTTTGATGGCACCGGAGCCAAGATACCTCTCTATACTCACCACATCATCCGGCGGCAGTATCTTATAACGTTCTATTTTAAACTGTCTTCCATACACCTGATGGGTGATGTACTCCCCCTGCGCCTCGATGGTCTCACCCTGGTCCATGGTCTTAAAAAATCCCACACAGGTAACCTCTTCGCCATCACTTATCAGATTCAGCACCGTGTAACCATTGTCTTGATTACGGTAGATGATATGTTCTATAAAGCCTTTAATCGTTTCCATTATTTTTTCTTCACTTCTGCGTATAAATTTTATTCTTTTCCCTGCATATAAGAACGGACTGCCTTTCAAAGCAGTCCGTTGTGTCATTTGTAACTACTATCAGAGATTGTAGTTGCGTTTCGCCTGTTCATATAACATTTGCGCCAGGGAATTGGAACCCTGAGATGCGGTTTGCTGTGAAATTTCCTGAATAACAGAATCCTTAAAGAAGTCTACCATATTGGAGGCGTAACCATCCTCATCCTCGCCGAAAAGATCTACGCTCTTCTGCATCTCTTTATAGACCTGCTCCCACAGATAAGCCTCAAACTGTTTACAGGCATCAAAAAGAGCTTCATTTTCCTTGGTCTTCGCCGAATCTTCAAGCTGTCTTTGAAGATTCTCTGTGGCAACACGGTTCGTATCCGTCATATAATCTGTGTAATTGGATAATCCAGTTAAATCGCTCATGGTATCGTCCTCATGTTGTTCTATATTTTCATCGCAGTACGCACTCAAAAAGCCTTCGGTTTCCCTCGTTCATGGGCTTTCGCCCTATCACTGAGCTTTCCTCTGCCTTTTCGTCGCAGTGCCACTCGAAGCCTTCGGCTTCTTCGTGTCCCGGGCTTCGCCCTATCATTGAGCTTACCTTACGGTAAACTCTGCAATCTAACAAATTCGTCTGCAAGCAGCCGATTTGTTATCTTACAGTTTGGCACTGCTCATGCTAGCGCTTCAAGTTGTTCGCCACTTCGAGCATGGAATCGGATGTGGTGATGGACTTGGAGTTCATCTCGTAGGCACGCTGTGCCACGATCAGATTGACCATCTCGTTTGCCACATGTACATTGGAGCCTTCCAGATAGCCCTGTATGATCCTGCTCTTTTGCACTTCCGCATTCGTATCCTCATTGATGGCACGGCCACTGGCATCAGTCACTGCGAAGAGGGTGTCTCCCACTCTGTTAAGACCGCCCGGATTGCTGAACTGGAAAGTTCCGATCTTTCTGCCGATGGGAACCGGGGTGTTGGTCTCATCGGGATAACAAATCTCGCCGTCCTCAGAAATGGACAGCCTGCTTGCAATATATGTTCTTGGCAATGCGATGGCACGTGCCTGAGAATCCAGTACCGGCAGACCATCAGCATTGGTCAGTGTCATCCCGCCGTTACCCGCAAGTGCCCATGTAAAGTCACCGTTTCTCGTATAGTATGTATTGCCATCCTCACCGCGTACCGCGAAGAATCCATCGCCCTCAATCGCAAAAGCCGTATCACTGTCAGAATCCAACAAGCTTCCCTGCGTAAAAATAGAGTTAATGGAAGAAGTGCGGACACCAAGTCCCACCTGGGAACTGGTCGGCTTCGGATCACCATTAGCCGTAGTAGTCACCGTCTGCAAATTCTGGTACAACAGTGACTTGAACTGTGTCACCTGCGCCTTATATCCCACGGAATTGACGTTAGCAAGGTTATGCGCTATCGTGTCTACATTTGTCTGCTGTGCATTCATGCCGGTCGCGCCCGACCATAAACTTCTAACCATAATTTACCGCCTCCTGTACACTCGTTAATTCAATCTGCCTAACTGACTCACTGCCTGATCAAGTGTGTCATCGTATGTCGTTATCACTTTCTGGTTACTCTCGTACTGTCTCTGTAATGTTATCATATTGACCATCTCTGTTACCACAGAGATATTGGACATTTCCAGATAACCGGCATAAATCTGCGATCCCACTTCCTCGGTTTCTACCGCCCCCTCTATGGGCTGAAAATAGTTCTCACCGAAACGCTCCAGATCATTATAATCTTCAAAATCCGTAAGTCCTATGGTGGCTACAAAACCACCGTCCTGCGTGATATTGCCGTTCCGGTCAATGCTCACCGGAAGTTCCGTCTCCATTCTAATCCGGCGGCCGTTGTCATCCAGCACAAAATCACCGTCCTGGGTTACCAGATATCCCTGCAGATCCATGGTAAAATTGCCGTCTCTGGTATATTTGGTAGAAGTTTCTCCCGCCTTGTTGGTGTATTCCACCGCAAAGAAACCCCTGTCAGAAATTGCCAGATCAAACTGGTTCCCCGTCTCTTTGATGGGACCTACCGAATAATCCACATAATTCTCGCCGATCTTGACGCCCAGATTCAGTCCGGTTCTTCTGACCCTGCGCTCTAAATAATCTTCATTGTTGGGATTGTTCAACTCATTCTCATCCACAGCCCTGTTCCTTGCAAGCGGTCTGGGAAGATTGCCCGGCTCTGACAGATCCTTGATCTTATACGCCAATACCGTATCAAAAGCCTGACTCGTAGTCCCCTCTTTCTTAAATCCATTGGTAGTGGAGTTCGCCAGATTATTCGCCAGCACATCCATTCTGTGCTGTTCATTGAGCATCCCCGTATACGCAGTATACAATCCCTTAAGCATCTATATTCCCTCTCTTTATCAATCCTCGCGGTATCCCGCCAGAAATTCCACATATTTACCGGTGCCGATGGCCACAGCCGTCATCGGGTCCTCCGCCGTCATCGTATTGATGCCGGTCTTGGCTGCGATCAAGTCTTCCAATCCGCGAAGCAGACTGCCGCCGCCGGTAAGGACAATACCTCTGTCTGCAATGTCAGCCGCCAGTTCCGGGGGTGTTTTCTCCAGAACACTGTGTATTGTCTCCACGATCTGCACCGTAGTTTCGTGCAGCGCTTCCTCTGTCTCCTCGGAAGAAACCTTCACGGTCCTAGGAAGTCCCGTCACCAAGTTACGTCCTCTGACATCCATATAATCAACTTCCGGTCTTCTGAAGGCAGAACCAATCTTTATCTTTAAATCTTCCGCTGTCCGCTCACCGATCAACAGGTTATGTTTCTTACGCATATAACGCACGATCGCCTCATCGAAATCATCTCCGGCAATCTTAATGGACGCGCTGACCACCGTGCCGCCCAGAGAGATCACTGCGATATCGGAAGTACCGCCGCCGATATCAACGATCATATTACCGCAAGGCTTGGAAATGTCAATGCCCGCCCCGATGGCTGCCGCGATAGGCTCCTCGATAATGGATACTTCCCTGGCACCTGCCTGATAGGTGGCATCCTCCACGGCTTTCTTTTCGACTTCCGTGACACCGCTCGGCACACACACCGCAATACGGGGTTTGCGGAAAGTCTTTTTGCCCAGAGCCTTCTGGATAAAATATTTCATCATTTTCTCTGTGACCTGATAATCCGAAATAACACCCTGCCGTAAAGGTCTTACTGCCACAATATTGCCCGGCGTCCTGCCGAGCATCAGACGTGCATCTTCCCCTATGGCCTTGATCTTGTTAGTGTCTCTATCAAAAGCTACAACAGAAGGCTCCTTGAGCACAACGCCCTTGCCCCTGATGTATACCAAAATGCTGGCTGTTCCTAAATCTATTCCAATGTCCGTGTACTGCATTTAACTTTGATCCCCTTTCCCTTGGTCTCTCTATAATAATTTCCAAATACTGTCAAACTAAACAATCAGACAAATGTCACTTCCTAAAAAGCGCAGTATGCTGGATATATTATAACCTAAAGAAATGGTTTTTCAAAGGTTTTTATCATTTTTTTTGAAAAAATTAAAAAACACCAAAAACAGAACGGATCCATCCGTCCTGTTTTCGGCATCCGTGCCTT
>CAYUKT010000119.1:0-1153 GCA_964445285.1 uncultured Bacteroides sp.
TCTATTATCTCACCTTTTTGCAGACGATTCCAGTATTTTCTTGGAATCTGCAGTTCATTGGCCCGCTCCACATCAAATCTGCCGATACGCTCCACCACGATATTGTAGCCGTAGCAGATCACGTTATGATTTACACGATAGGCCTCAATATGAAACCCATCAAAGGCGATCGTCTGCTCCGGCTCCGTCAGTTCCAGGCAATGAATCTCAAAGGGCAGTTCCGGCGCGATCACCCGCAGTGCACTGACTACTTTAGTCAATCCTTTGGGTCCAATCAATAACAGCGGTTCCGTGCGCTCCGCATTACCCATGGTAAGAAGCATTCCCGGCAGACCGCTGATATGGTCAGCATGAAAATGGGTGAAGCAGATAACATCGATCGGTTTCGGGCTCCACCCTTTTTCCTTCATGGCAATCTGCGTTCCTTCCCCGCAGTCTATCAATATGCTGATGCCCTGATACCTCGCCATCAATGAGGTAAGCCATCTGTGCGGCAGGGGCATCATCCCTCCCGTTCCAAGTAAGCAGATATCTAACATGCATACTCCTGTTCTGTCAAACTCCGGGCAGTCTAAAGCAATTCCTTTCTCTCCTGTCTCTCAACAGGCACCTGAAAACCGGCTGTGAGTTTCTCATAGCACGCCTCGCACAGATCAAATTTCTCACTCTCTCCGTCTTTGGCGCCAAAAAAACCAAAATCATGGTCTACATGGATACACTCCTCTTGAAGAATGCCATTTTCTACCAATAATTCTTTGCCGCAGGCATTGCAGACTACCTTGACAAGTTCTCTTTGCTCTCTATAAACGCGCATGACAAACCTCCTGTAATCTTACTTATTCCCCTCGCTCCCATTTTATCAAATAAAAAGCGAAAAATCGGTGGTAATTGTTCCATGCGCTTCCTATCTCTTCCACATGATCATAGCATCTTCCACAGGTTTTTCATAGAATCCCGGACGGATTCCCTCTGACACAAAACCCAGTTTCCGATACATTTGGATTGCCGCCTCATTGCTGACGCGCACTTCCAGGGTGTAGGCCGTAACCCCCTCCCGGTCGCCTTCCTCCATCAGATGCATAAGCAATCCCGTGCCCACGCCGCGCCGTCTGGCATCTTTGGTCACGGCAACATTTGTAATATTCCCCTCTCC
>CAYUKT010000119.1:1253-7192 GCA_964445285.1 uncultured Bacteroides sp.
CAAATCATCTGCCGTTTTCTCTCCGCTCTGGCTCTCGGCCCGCTCCCGCTCCGCTTGGGAAAGCCGCAGATAGACCGGTGTGTGATCCGCCCCGCTCTCTACCTTGCCCTGTGCATAATACAAGCTTCCCAGCGCCGCTATACAAGCCGCTGACTGTCTGTTGCGGTGGGCCGGCGCCAATGTGTATGGCACCTGCATCACCTCCGCCATCCGTCCCCGGAATACCGGCACCCCATCTCCTAAGAAAATCACTTTTCTTCCCAGATTGTTCAAGGCTTCCGCAATCTCGTCAAATGCCGCTGCGCACTGTTCCTTAACGACATGCATGTCATATTTGTTTTCATAATAAATAAATTCATAAATGCCTGTGTACACCTGATTCCTTCTGGCATCCATGATCGGACATACCAGCGCATCCGTGCCGTACATCTGGTAGGCAAGTCCCTCCACAGTCGGCACCGGCACAATGGGTTTATCCAACGCAAAAGCCAGTCCCTTGGCCGTAGCGGAACCGATCCGCAGACCGGTAAAGGATCCCGGTCCCGCCGCCACCGCAATGGCATCCACCGTATTCAGATCCAGCTCTACCATATCCCGAATCTCCTCCAGCATGGGCAGGAGCGTCTGGGAATGTGTCTTTTTATATTGTATCGTATACTCCGCGATCAGATTGTCATTTTCCACCAGCGCTGCGCTGGCCACCAGCCCGGAGCTGTCCAATGCCAGTATTTTCATAGACCCTTCTCTTCTATCCTTATTCTCCGATATGCAAATCCCTTGGTTAAATCCTTTTCAATGGTGATACGGGTATGCCTTTGGGGGATAATCTCCGCCACCAGGTCCGCCCACTCGATCAGGCAGACACCATCTCCATAAAAGCAGTCCTCATAGCCAATCTCTTCCATCTCCTCCACATCCCCGATGCGGTATACATCAAAATGGTAGAAAGGAAGCCGGCCCTCCTCATAAATCTGTAAAATCGTAAAGGTTGGACTGTTCACCGGTTCGTTAATGCCAAGCCCTGCCGCCACCCCTTGGGTAAAGACAGTCTTGCCAACACCCAGATCTCCGATCAGCGTACACACCTGCCCGGGCCGCACACCCTCGCCAAAGCTTTTCCCGTATGCGAATGTCTCTTCCGCGCTAAAAGTTTCTAATACTGTTTCCATTAGCCACGTATCCTTACCTTTCTCGGGGGCATATGGGTGGAAATGATCTCGATCACCTTATATTTCCCCTCGCCCAGATCCTTCTTCGGAAAGATACAGGCATTTACCGCCGTTGTATAAACCACAATGCTCTTCGGCGTGGAAACTGCCCTGACCATATTCTCCCAGGCCATCTTCTCCGTGGTCTCATCCTGGGACACTTCAATCCCTTCCTCTGTCAGTTTATAATGAAGGGGTTTCTTAAACGCCGGTGTAGCCTGGGCCTGCTGTCTGGATTTTAAAAAGAGCGTCCAGGGCAGATACAACAAAATCACCAAGGCTATGATCAACACAAAAGGCTGTCTGTTGGAAGCAAACAACACCAGCATCAATGCCCCCACCAGCGTCCCCATCAAACCGGGCAGGCGGGAATAAGTATGCTGCAACATATAATCATACAGAATATTTGGTGTGATTTTGACATCAAATTCTATTTCCATAACAGATCTCCTCATCGGGTTTTCCCGATTCTCCAAGAAAGCACCTACAATGCAGGTGCTTTCTACTGATATCTATTATACTTTAATTTACACAAAGTGCAAGCAAAACCTGCTTATCTGGGAGAATGCCTCTTTTCAGGCATTCTCCAGTGTGAGATGAAGTTGCAGCGCAACTTCATCTCACACTATTCATGCCGCAGCGCCTCGATCGGACTAAGCTTCGCCGCCTTCCTGGCCGGATAAATCCCGAAGAAAATACCCACCGCCGATGAAAATATGGTTGCAAAGAACACCGTTGATGCTTTCACCTTGGCCGCAAAACCAAAGGTGCTGCAGAGTGCGATAGCCCCTAACCCTCCGATGGCTATGCCGATCAAGCCGCCGATCAGCGTGATAATGCTGGCTTCCGCCAGAAACTGCAACAGGATTGACCGCGTTCTGGCGCCCAGTGATTTCCGGATACCGATTTCCCTGGTACGCTCCGTCACGGACACCAGCATGATGTTCATAACACCGATACCACCCACCAGCAGGGATATGGCAGCCACAAAGGAAATAAAAAGCGTGATCACACCTAAAATGCTGTCATACTGTGCCTGATAATCTGCAAAACTCTCCATCAAAATCTTATTCTCGCCGCGCACATTAAATTTGTTCTCCAAAAGCGTGATGGAATCTGCCGCCACTTGGGCAGAATACTCCGAACTTTCCGCTACAATATATATCTGGGTAAAATCTTCTACCCACAGCCCAAACCCGTCACTCATCGCAGAAAGCGGCATCTCTATCTGCAGATATCCACCGCCATTCAGGGAAGAGATCAGTCCTGCCTTGGTATCCTGTCTGATCCCAACGATGGTAAGTTCCTGTGTGATGCCCCAAAGGTAGACTTCAATGCTCATCCCCACCACATCCGTGGTTCCAAAAAGCATCCGGGCGCTGTTCTCATTGAGCACACAGATCATACTGCCCCCATCGTATTCCGTCCTTGTAAAATACCGGCCCTTCACAATGGGTTCCTTTCCTATGGCGTACTGCAGCGCTTCCGTTCCGCCATAGAGAATCGCTTCAAAATCTCCTTTTCTGCCGGTTGCCGTAGCCCACAGACCATACTGGGGCGTAACACCTTTCACGTTCTCCACCTTTTCCTGAATCAGGTCAAACTCGTCTTCCGTAAATACTACATCATTACCTTCCGCATCACTGTTTGTATAAATTGCGATCAGACCGCCGCCCATGTTTTCCAGTTCCTCATTGATGGAACCGCGCATACCGTCCCCGATGGAAATGATCATGATGACGGAAGCGATACCGATAATGATACCCAGCATGGTCAGGACGGAACGTCCCTTATTACTTTTAATATTCATCAGGGCGATCTTTATGTATTCCCATATCTGTGCCATGTGCCTCACCCTTCCTCAATTCTGCGGAACCGCTGTCACCGCCATGCCTTCCTCGTACTCCTGTCCCATGGACATGATCACCTGATCGCCGGCAGCAAGCCCCTCTTTCACTTCACATAAACTCTCGGAAGAAATGCCCACCGTAATACGCTTCTTGGCCACAACGCCATTCTCTTCCACATAAACAAAGTCTCCCTCTCTGTCGCTGTTGACCAGTTCCATGGGGATGGCCACAACGCCTTCCGCCTGCGCCGTATGTATCACTACTTTGGCCTCTACACCCAGGAAAATATTCTCATCCGGCTTGTCGATGCTGATATCCACGCCGACCACCGCCGCACCGTTATTGTTGGTGGTAGCCATGCCTTCTATCTTATCCACCTTGCCTTCATACATATTACCTGCAATGTCTATCTCAGCCATCTGTCCCAAAGCAATCTTTTCCAGATCATACTTGGACAAATTGACGTGCACCACTACCTGATCCGTACTCTCCAATACCAGCAGTTTACCATTTTCCGCCGGCATTGCCCCTTCTACGGCATCAATCTGTGTGACCACGCCTGCAAAGTCAGCCCTGATACCTGTCTCTACCGCCTCAAGATCCTGCAAGGTCTCTCCGCTCGTCAACTTCTGCAGGGCAATATCTGCCTCTATCTTTTTCTGGTTGCCGGGATCCATCATGGCGTCCTCGGAAGCCTCTTTTTGGGACTCCATCTTAGCCTTCAGTTCCTTGGCATCAGCAATGATCTTTTCGATCTCCTCCGCTTCTCTTTCCAGATCACGGATTTCCTGGTTGTTCTGCTGTTCATAGGAATTATACTGTACCTGTTCCTGTAAACTCAGATAAGTTTCCTCATCCGCTGCAATCTGGCTTTTTGCCGCATCGTCTTTCTCTTCTTTATCTTTTTTCTCGCTGTGGCTCATATCCGCTTCCAGCTTTGCCTCTTCAGCATTCCTCTCCTCCAGCGCCTTCTTCTCATCGCTGATGGTCTTTTCCCACTCTAAAAGGGATACCTGCAAAAGGGCTCCCTGATTGGCATACCATGCTTTCTTATCCTCTATGGTCTTCTTCAGCCCTTTTAAATATGTTTCATGATCGGAAATCTGCTGTTCCAGCACCGGAAGATTGGTGTTAGCCTCGGAGAGATCCGCCAGATATCTATTGTTTTTATTGAGGGAGCTGGAATAATCCCCCTCGCTGGACGCCAGCTTCAATTCTGCCTCCTGCTTCGCCTCGTCAAGGGCCGCCTCATCAAATGAAAGAAGCATGTCTCCCTTATTCACCTTATCACCTACAGCCACCTTGATCTCACTCACCGGAACCGTCACGCCTGCAAAGTAAGTTTTGGTCTCCATGCTCTTGACTGTACCGCTGGTGCGAAGTGTCTGTTCCACATCCTGCACCGTTGCCTCTGTGGTAAAGACTGTGGGCAGCGTATTTTGGGCCACAAGAGAATTCCGCACAAAAAAACCTGCCACAAGCGCCACGATCACCACCGCGGCGATCCGGCGGCGTAATTTTTTCTTCTTCGCCTTGTCCATGGGCTTCTTTTCTTTCTTTTTCCGCATCTTCTTCCCGGATTTTTCTGCGGTCTCAAGTGCTGTTCCGGCACTTATGGCAATGCTCTCCTTTTCCTTTGCCGTAACAGATACTTGTGCCTCCTGCGCTGCATTTTGATTGACCAAATCAGTCATCTTATTCTCTTCTGCCTTATTCTCAGTTATCTGTGACATTCTCATAATCCTCCTCAATCTTGCCGTCCATTATTTTGATCACCCGTTTGGCCTTGGCAGCGATCTCATTGTCATGGGTGATCAGAATAACTGTCCTGCCCTCCTCATGAAGGGACTTTAAAATATCCATGATCTCTCTGGTAGAATTGGAATCCAGATTACCCGTAGGCTCATCCGCCAGGATGATAGGCGGCGCCTGGGCTATTGCTCTGGCAATGGCCACTCTCTGCTGTTGTCCGCCTGACATCTCCGATGGCTTGTGCGACTTACGCTGCTCCAACCCTACCTTATCAAGGGCTGCCTCCGACAATTCCAGGCGCTCCCGCTTGCCCACACCCCGGTAGATCAATGGCAGTTCTACATTTTCCAGGGCCGTCAGGCTGGGAATCAGATTGAATCCCTGAAACACGAAACCAATCTCCTGATTGCGGATGTCCGAGAGTTCATCGTCCGTCATGCTCCCCACATCATGTCCGTGCAGATAGTAGTTCCCGCTGGTGGGCACATCCAGACAGCCCAGCATATTCATCAGCGTGGATTTGCCCGAACCGGAGTGCCCAATGATCGCCACAAACTCTCCTTCCCGGATTGTCAGGCTCACATGGTCGAGCGCCTTCACTTCATTTTCCCCGGGATTGTATACCTTACAGATATCCCGGATCTCTACTAACGTTTCCATGCTACTTCCCCTCCTTAGCACATATATTATTGTAAACGAAACAGCATGTCTTTTGTCTTCATGATCCTGCTTCCTGAATTGGAAAATTTATCATAAGTCCTGAGCCTGTTTTATCATACCAGCCTTTTCTTAAAAGATTCACTAGAAATCCTTAAAGGAATCTTAAATTATTCTTATTGGTTTTCTTGCTTCTATTATCGCATATAAATCTTACAGTAATCTTTCAAACCAGAAAGTAATTCTAACAAAACTGTAAGATTTATGTTACTACAAAACCGTTAACACGCCAATACTACTTTACAGCAAAAAAGTAGCATTTCATTACCATTCCCACCCATTAGAGCGCACCCATGGCGCGCAGACCAAAAACGGCGGTAAACCTGCAAGTACAGATTCACCGCCGTCTATCTTCTCTCAATTATCTTGTTTTTTCATAAAATACCAGTGTAAGCCTCTCGTTGACAATCTC
>CAYUKT010000120.1:0-3150 GCA_964445285.1 uncultured Bacteroides sp.
CAGGAGAGTGAGTGAGGACACACTGATCGGTTCCGCACCGGATATCACGAAACACTTTATCGAGCTGCGCGGTATCGGTATCGTGGACGTAAAGGCTTTGTTCGGTGCTTCCAGCGTCAGGGACACACAGAATATCGATCTGGTCATCCGGCTGGAGGACTGGGATAAGGATAAAGAGTATGACCGTCTTGGATTGGAGGAAGAATACACAGAGTATCTGGGCAACAAGGTAGTCTGTCACAATATTCCCATCAGGCCGGGGCGGAATCTGGCGATCATTTGTGAATCGGCCGCGGTTAACCACCGTCAGAAGAAGATGGGCTATAATGCAGCGCAGGAGTTGTATAAGAGGGTACAGAACTCTTTGGCGCGGGGGCGTGAAGATGACGAATAGTACCGGAGTGGGATGTTGTTAGGAAGATAAGCATTAAAAAATAGATATTGATAAGAAATGATAACAACCAAAAAAGGAGAGAGGGGTATTGGAGATGGCAAAGTATGTATTTGGGATAGATGTGGGTGGCACTACTGTTAAACTGGGGCTGTTTGAATTGAGCGGTATGGTAGTCGATAAGTGGGAGATTCCCACACGGACAGAAAACAGCGGGGAGATGATCCTTCCTGATATTGCACAGAGTGTCAAGGCCAAAATGGCTGAGAAATCCATCACCAAAGAAGATGTGGCAGGCGTGGGCGTAGGGGTGCCGGGGCCGGTAGACGGCTATGGTATCGTACACAGGGCGGTTAATCTTGGCTGGAACATGTTTAACCTCAAGGAAAATCTGACTACGCTTCTTGACGGCATGAGAGTGGAGTGCGGCAATGATGCCAATGTGGCAGCCTTAGGTGAAATGTGGAAAGGCGGCGGCCAGGGGCATAAGAATCTGGTGGCAGTTACATTGGGAACCGGCGTGGGCGGCGGTATCATTATCAATGGTGAGATCATGACCGGTTCTACAGGGGCTGGCGGTGAGATTGGCCATATCCATGTGGAAGATAATGAGACGGAAGCCTGCAACTGTGGTAATTTTGGATGCCTTGAGGAGTATGCTTCCGCCACGGGTATCACCAGGCTGGCTAACAGGGCCTTAAAGGCCAGCGACAAGGACAGTGTCCTGCGGACGGGTGAGGTATCCGCCAAGGCGGTATTTGACGCCGTAAAGGCGGGAGATGGGCTTGCGATCGAGGTGGCATGTGCCTTTGGTGAGTATCTGGGAAAGGGTCTGGGCGTTATCGCAGGTGTGGTCAATCCGGAGATCTTCGTGATCGGCGGCGGTGTGTCCAAGGCCGGGGAGATATTGTTTGACTATATCAAACCACCTTTTGAGAGAACGGTATTCCACGGATGCAAGGATACGAAGTTTGCGCTGGCTACGCTCGGCAACGATGCGGGCATTTATGGTGCGGCTCGGATGGTTTTGGATTAAAATAGAAAAGCATTTACAGACAGGGCACTTGTTAGGGATAGCATGTGCCTTGTACATAATTTATACGGAACAGAACATGCTAAGAGAGAATATAGATAGAACAGGAAGTTTGAGAAGCAGAGGTAGAGATTGAATACATCGATGTATGAATATATCAGGACAATTGTTCCTGATGAGAGGCTTTTATTCCACGAACCGATGAGCAGATATACCACTTTCCGCGTGGGCGGGGAGGCGGAGTGTATCGCTATCGTCCAGACGGAGGCAGAACTTGCGAAGCTGATCCCCTATCTGAACCAGGTGGAACAGGAATATTTTATACTGGGGAATGGCAGTAACCTGCTGGTGGGAGATAAGGGTTACCGGGGTATCATTGTGAAACTGGGCGGTCCCATGGAGGAAGTACATGTGGATGGCTGTCGTATCGTGGCCAGTGCAGGCGCCTTATTGTCGAAGACTGCGGCAACGGCGCGGGCGAACAGCCTTACCGGCATGGAATTTGCGGCAGGGATTCCCGGCAGTATCGGAGGGGCGATCGTCATGAATGCCGGCGCTTATGATGGAGAAATGAAACAGATCGTGGAGTCGGTGCGGGTGATGGATCGGGACGGACAGATCATGATACTTGATAATGATACGATGGAGTTCGGATACCGTACCAGTATTATCAAGAACAGGCCGTTTATCGTGTTGGAAGTAACCTTGCAGCTGGCTGAGGGAGATGAGGCACAGATTGGTGAGAGGATGGAGGAACTGGCACGTCTCAGGAAAAGCAAACAACCTCTTGAATATCCCAGTGCAGGCAGTACCTTTAAGCGGCCGGAGGGAAATTATGCGGGCAAGCTGATCATGGATGCAGGCCTTCGGGGTTATCGGATCGGCGGGGCGCAGGTGTCCAACAAGCACTGTGGGTTTGTGGTCAACACGGGCAATGCTGCTGCGGCGGATATCCGTGAAGTCATAGAGGAAGTGCAGGAGAAGGTGAAAGATAAGTTCCATGTGTCGCTGGAACCTGAGGTGATTTTTCTGGGCGATTTTTAGTACGCATTTTGACAAGGGCATGGGGGATACGTATGAGATTTGTGATCGTGACGGGAATGAGCGGTTCGGGCAAAAGAACCGCCATGAAGATGCTGGAAGATGTGGGGTTCTACTGTGTGGATAATCTGCCGGTAGCATTGATTGAGAAATTTGTGGAACTGATCGCGATGCCAAACAGCGAAGTTAATAAGGTAGCACTGGGAATAGATGTGCGCGCCGATCAGTCCTTTGACGGGGTGTGCAGGATTTTAGAAACGTTAAAGGAGAATGGCTATCTGTTTGAGATTCTTTTTATGGAGGCATCGGATGCCGTTCTTCTGAGACGGTATAAGGAGACCAGGAGGTTGCATCCCCTCTCCCCGGAAGGCCGGGTAATAGAGGGTGTGCACAAGGAACGGGAGACCTTGACAGAGATTCGGCAGATGGCTGACTATATCATTGATACGTCCAATCTCCTGACGCGGGAATTAAAGGTAGAGATTGACAATATTTTTATTCATAATAAGGAATATAATTCCCTGATTGTGACCATTTTATCTTTTGGTTTCAAGAATGGTATTCCGGCGGATGCGGATCTGGTCTTTGATGTCAGATTTCTCCCGAACCCGTTCTATATTGATGAACTCAAACATAAAACTGGTAATGATAAAGAGGTACAGGATTATGTGATGGAATTTCCGGA
>CAYUKT010000120.1:3250-7190 GCA_964445285.1 uncultured Bacteroides sp.
AACATAAAACTGGTAATGATAAAGAGGTACAGGATTATGTGATGGAATTTCCGGAGGCTTCGGCATTTTTGAAGAAACTGGTGGACATGCTGGATTTCCTGATTCCCAATTATGTGAAGGAGGGTAAACATCAGCTTGTGGTGGCGATCGGATGCACCGGAGGAAAGCACAGGAGTGTCACCCTGGCCAATGAACTTTATGCTAAGATGAAGGATCATGGGACCTACGGCATGAAGCTGTACCATCGGGATGTGGATTAGAGGAGTGTAAGGATGTCTTTTTCCGGAAATGTCAAAGAAGAACTGGCAGCACACATCAGCTTGGCCAGACATTGTCAATTAGCAGAGCTGGCAGCGCTTTTGCTATTTAGTGCAGGCACCTGTGAAGGGAATATGCATCTTAGGCTTGACACAGAAAATGAAGCAGTTGTGAGAAAATGCTTTACATTACTTCGCAAAACGTTTAATATAGAAACTGTTATGCAAGGAAAAGAAAGACTGATCCCTGATGATGCGCTGGAAGGTAAGGTCATACAGGCTTTACACCTTAGTGGGATTGAAAAAGAGGGGTTAAATTTAGCTGAGCCAGTCAATTCTCTTTTGATCAAAAATTCTTGCTGCGCCAGGGCATATCTGAGAGGCGCTTTCCTGAGTGTTGGCTCCATGAGTGATCCGAAGAAGAGTTATCATCTGGAATTTGTCTGCAATGAAAAGACGCAGGCGCTGCAGCTGCAGATGATTTTGCAGGAGTTTCAGATAGAGGCCAAGATCATCAGGCGCAAGAAATACGATGTGGTCTATTTAAAAGAGGGTTCCGGCATCGTGGATCTGCTGAACGTTATGGGGGCGCATGTATCTTTAATGAATCTGGAAAACCTTCGGATCGTGAAGGAGATGCGTAATTCTGTCAATAGGAGGGTCAACTGTGAGACGGCCAATATCTCCAAGACGGTGACGGCGGCATCCAAACAGATAGAGGATATCCTGCTGATCAGGGATAAATATGGGTTTGAGAATCTGCCGGATAATCTGCGGCAGATGGCGGAGATCCGGCTGGAATATCCGGATGCCGCGTTAAAAGAACTGGGTGAATATCTGGAACCGCCTGTGGGGAAGTCGGGAGTAAATCACAGGTTACGCAGACTGAGTGAAATCGCTGATAAAATCAGATCATAAAGGAGGAGAATGTTATGATTCAAAAGTCTATCCAGATCAAACTGGAAACTGGTCTGGAAGCAAGACCGGTGGCAATGCTTGTGCAGGTGGCAAGTCAGTTTGAGAGCACAGTCTACATCAACTCAGAGAACAGAAAAGTAAATGCGAAGAGTATCATGGGTATGATGAGCATGGGGCTTGAGAGTGGTGCGGAAGTGACGGTGATCGCTGAGGGGAGCGATGAGGAAGCGGCTGTTGCCGAGATTGAGAAATTCCTGAGCGCGAAATAAGGAGATAACCGGTACAAGTGACATTTGATCAGGCATAATATAAAGAAATCGGAGAAGACGGGAAGACCGTCTTTTCTTTTTTTTCCTTTTTTGATATGATTAGTGCGAAGAGAATATTGCCGTAAAGTTATACGGTTTACAGCAAAGGCGGCGAGGAGGTTATGATGGATAAAAAAATGCTTTTTATTTATAATCCCAAAGCGGGCAAGGCACAGATCAAAAGTAACCTTTTAGATATCATTGATATTTTTACCAAAGCCGGCTATGAGGTGACGGCTTATCCCACCCAGGCGCCGGGAGATGCGGTTCGGGCTGTGAAGGAAAGGCATTCCGGTTATGATATGGTGGTATGCAGCGGCGGCGATGGCACACTGGATGAAGTGGTGACCGGCATGATGAAATCTGATGTCAGGCTTCCGATCGGATATGTACCGGCGGGCAGTACCAATGACTTTGCCAACAGCTTAAGGATTCCAAAGAATATGCGGCAGGCCGCCGATGTGGTGGTGAACGGCAGGGATTTTGATTGTGATATCGGCAGCTTTAACAAGGGTGTATTTATCTATGTGGCGGCTTTTGGCATCTTTACGGATGTTTCCTATCAGACGAAACAGGATATTAAGAACGTGCTTGGACATGCGGCTTACTTGTTAGAGGGAGTGAGGCGTCTGCCATCGGTGCGGGCTTATCCCCTCAGGATTACCTGTAATGGGGAGATCATCGAGGGAGACTTTATCTATGGTATGATCACAAATTCCCATTCTGTGGGAGGATTCCGGGGCATTACAGGACAGAATGTGGCCTTGGATGATGGACTTTTTGAGGTGACGCTGATTCGCAGACCTTCCAATCCGCTGGATATCAATAATATCATTCTGGCGCTGGTGGATAAGCGGGTGAAATCAGAACATATTTATACGTATGCTGCTAAGAGAGTGAAGGTGGAATCCGAGGAGCCTGTGGCATGGACCCTTGACGGGGAGTTTGGCGGGGAACATCTTGTGGCACAGGTTGAAAACTGCCACAAGGCGTTACAGATCCGTATTCCCCATAATGATCCTTTAGAATAATTCTACGGAATAAATCCCTTAAAATACATTGCTTTTCATGGACATGGCTGTTAAAATAAGAGTTAGGTTCCAGCAAATGGAAAGCATAAAATAATAAATAGAAAGGAAGAAAATAGTATGGCATTAGTTACAACAACCGAAATGTTTAAGAAGGCATACGATGGCGGTTATGCAGTCGGCGCTTTCAACGTAAACAACATGGAGATCGTTCAGGGTATCACAGAGGCAGCAGGTGAGCTGAACAGCCCTGTCATCCTTCAGGTATCCAAGGGTGCACGTGCTTATGCGAATCACACATATCTGGTGAAGCTGGTAGAGGCAGCAGTGGCAGAGAATCCGCAGATCCCGATCGCTCTTCACTTAGATCACGGTGACACATTTGAATTGTGTAAATCCTGTATCGATGGCGGCTTTACTTCTGTTATGATCGATGCTTCTTCCAAGTCTTTCGAGGATAATATTGCGTTGACCAAGCAGGTAGTTGAGTACGCTCATGACAAGGGCGTTGTGGTTGAGGCTGAGCTCGGTACTTTGGCGGGTGTTGAGGATGAAGTGGTCGTAGAGTCTGGTAAAGAGTCTTATACACGTCCGGAAGAGGTTGAGGAGTTCGTTGATAAGACAGGCTGTGATTCCCTGGCTATCGCGATCGGTACTTCCCATGGCGCATATAAGTTTACGGCTGCACAGTGCACCAGAAATGAAGAAGGCATTCTTGTTCCGCCGCCGCTTCGTTTTGACGTATTGGAGGAGTGCATTAAGAGACTGCCTGGTTTCCCGATCGTTCTGCACGGTTCTTCTTCCGTTCCGCAGGAGTTCGTAAAGATGGTTAACCAGTACGGCGGCAACATGCCCGATGCAGTAGGTATCCCGGAAGAGCAGCTTCGTAAGGCAGCAAAACTTGCCGTATGTAAGATCAATATCGATTCCGATATCCGTCTTGCTATGACAGGCGTTATGCGTAAATACTTTGCAGAGCATCCGGATCACTTTGATCCTCGTCAGTATCTCAAACCTGCGCGCCAGGCTGTAAAAGAGATGGTTGCTCATAAGATTGTTAATGTACTTGGTTCTGACGGTAAGGCATAAGAATCGAAAGGGTCTGATTTTGAGAAACTCTTTGCAGGTTTAGCTTCAAGTATGAAATAAAAAATATCCTGGGTGGTGTATATACCTGGGATATTTTTATTTTCAGTTATAAAGTTGTTATGAGGGATAAAATTAAAAAATATTAAAAGTTGTCCCTTTTGCGAAAAAGGAAAAAATTATTGAATTTTTTGTAAGGTTATGATACAATGACACGAATTGAATATGAAGCAGTCAGGTGTCAGAGCAATTTATATGATTGTCTCTGGTGAAAAGGGAAACAGGTGTAAGTCCTGTGCGAACTCGTCACCGTAATTAGGGAGCTGAGGCCGGTATATCACTG
>CAYUKT010000121.1:0-7178 GCA_964445285.1 uncultured Bacteroides sp.
GCTGGAGGATCGCCGGGTGGGGCGGTATCTCCTGTGGTTCACCGTGGCAAATCTCATCGGGCTGCTGGTTCTGCTGCCGCTGGCGGCGTGGCTGGGGGCGTGAGAAAAAAGACAAGGCAGACTGCATCGGTCTGCCTTGCCCTTTTTTGATCGTGGGGCAGAGCGGTAAACAGGAATTTGTATCTATACAGGTTTAATCAAATGATGTTCAAAAAAGGTTTCAAAGGTATTCGCAGCACCGCCATGTTCAATCGCATATACAGCAATATTCCGATGAAGCTCTGGGCTGATCCTAACATTAAATGTTCCCTTATAGGGCTTGTTCAGACTTCACTTTCCGCTCCGTGATCTTATCATCCGACCCAATCTGTCCACACAGCAACGGAGATTTCACATCATAGGATTTCACACTTTCACTTACCCTGGCATCATTAAAGTTCGCATAGCAATATCTGCATCCATTCTTACACGTATTGTATGACCCAATCTCCACACTCTCATAACAGCCGCATTCTGCTCTCTGATTTTTGTCTTTATTTACGATGAGTCTGCATCCTATGATTTCTTCGATTAGTTTTTTATCAATACAGCTCCCATGCTTTACACCCACACTTCCAAGATCAATCGTCTCCGCACAGGACTCGACCTTCATTCCATATCTCCCGGAAATGTCAACCAGATGTTTGGCCAACTCGACCATCTCTCCGTCCGAGAAATCTTTTATTTGTAATCCGGCCATATTACGCTGCGTCTTAGCATACAAATCCATAAAACTGATTACGACTCTTCGTGTATAGCCGAACAGACTGTGCGCTATTTCCGCAAATGCCTTCAAATGGTAATCCACTGTATAGCGCGGACTTAAAAAAATAGGATCGTATCGCCATATTACTTTTTGCATTCCTACCTTCCGGGATAACTTTTGAAAAGTCGGAATCAACACTTCCCGCTTGTTCGGAAGCCCTGGCTCCACATCCTTGCCATATCCTGTCAATGTAAACTGAAAATAATACTGATATTTTTCTAATTCATCCAGACGCTCCAACATAGCCGCCGGATTCTTCGTCCAAAAAACAATACAATCCACCACTTCCGGCGACAGGTCAATCCTGCTGATCTGATGTGTGTTCATTGGATTCCTCACATAGAGAAATCCCTCTTGCATCCTATTATAAAACCAGTCCGAATAATAATTGGGTATATCTGTTCTTCTGCTGACACTAAGTATCATCTTGTCTATCTCCTCATCACTCCCAAATAAGATATAACCGCCTTACCATCAGCAGAGTTCCGAATATTCGCTCAACTATCTATTTTTTCATGCACTCCTTTAACGCCTCATAAACCTCAAACCCATCCAAAGTCGCAAAATAATCCTGCGGCGTCTCGGCCCGTCTGATCAACTGTACACTGCCATCTTCCTTGAGAAGCAATTCTGCCGATTTCAGCTTACCATTATAATTATACCCCATGGCATAACCATGGGCGCCCGTATCATGGATCACCAGATAATCTCCCTTGTCAATCTTCGGCAGCTTCCTGTCAATGGCAAACTTATCGTTATTCTCGCACAAAGAACCGACCACATCATAGGTACAGTCACAGGGAGCATCCTCTTTGCCCAAAACCGTAATGTGATGATAAGCCCCATACATGGCCGGACGCATCAGATTCACCGCACAGGCATCCACACCAATGTATTCCTTATGGGTGTGTTTCTCATGAATGGCCTGCGTCACCAGTGCCCCGTAAGGCCCTGTCATAAACCGCCCCATCTCCGTATAGATTGCCGTTTCACCCATGTCTGCAGGTACAAGCACCTCATCATACACTTTGTGTACGCCCTCCCCGATCACCCGGATATCATTGGCCTTCTGACCAGGTTCATATGCAATTCCCACACCGCCGGAAAGATTGATGAACTCTATCTGTACGCCCACCTTTTCTTTGACCTGCACCGCTAACTCAAAGAGCTGCCTGGCAAGCTGCGGATAGTATTCGTTTGTCACCGTGTTGCTGGCCAGAAAAGCATGCAGCCCGAAATGTTTTACCCCTTTTTCTTTTAAAATCCGGTAGCCCTCAAACAGCTGCTCGGTGGTAAAGCCATACTTGGAATCCCCTGGATTGTCCATGATGCCGTTGCTCATCTGGAACACGCCGCCCGGATTATAACGACAGCTCATGGTCTCAGGAAGCTTTCCCAGAATATTTTCCACAAATTCAATGTGCGTGATATCATCAAGGTTGATGATCCCGCCAATGTCTGCACAGTATACATATTCCTCCGCCGGCGTCTCATTGGAAGAAAACATGATATCCTCGCCCTTAACCCCCAAGGCATCGCTGAGCATCAGTTCTGTCAGTGAAGAGCAGTCACACCCTACCCCATACTCATGCAGTATCTGGATCAGGAACGGGTTCGGACACGCTTTCACCGCAAAATATTCTTTGAATCCTTTATTCCACGCAAATGCTTCCTGCACCGCCTGCGCATTCTGCCGGATGCCCCGCTCGTCATAAATATGAAAAGGAGTCGGGTAGGTCTTTACAATCTCTTCGACCTGCTCTTTTGTTACAAATGGTAGCTTACTCATGACACACAATTCTCCTCTCGTATCTCTATAAATTCTCAATCTGCCAGTCCACTGGTTCCACCCCATTGGCCTTTAAAAATTCATTACACTGACTGAAATGCCTGCACCCGAAAAATCCCCGGTAAGCCGAGAGCGGGCTCGGATGAGGCGCCTTTAATATCAAATGTTTCGGATTCGTCAACATGGGAATCTTACTCTGCGCCGGTTTACCCCACAGCAGATATACAATCGGCCGATCCTGCTCATTCACCGCCTGTATCACCGCATCCGTAAAGTGTTCCCACCCTTTTCCCTGATGGGAATTGGCCTGATGGGCCCGTACTGTCAGCACCGTATTGAGCAAAAGCACACCCTGATCCGCCCATTTTTGCAGATACCCGTTATTCGGAATATAACATCCTAAATCATCATGCAGTTCCTGATAAATATTCTGCAGAGAAGGGGGAATCTCTCTCTGATCTGGCAATACCGAAAAACTCATACCATGTGCCTGGTGTTCATTATGATAAGGATCCTGCCCCAAAAGCAGCACCTTCACTTTATTTAATGGCGTAAAGTGAAAGGCATTAAAAATATCTTCCGATGGCGGATAAACCACCCTGCTGCTATATTCTTCGCGCACAAAAGTATATAATTCCTTATAATAAGGTTTGCTAAATTCCTCCTTCAAAGCCACTGCCCAGTCGTTGCTCAACATTGCCATAGCACAGTTCTCCCTCTCCCATTATTTCCATCAGATCTCATGAATGGAAATTCAATCTGCCATCCTTCTGCATCATGTTTTGTCGCCGCCTTATCCTCAAAAAGGGCACAGAACAACGCTCCTGTTCTCATGCCCCTTTGCACACTATTTCATATTATCTTATAAAAGTCTCATAATCAAGCCCTAATCTACAAAATACTTGTAACATAACCTGCATGACATCCCTCACAGAATCCGTAGAACAATTTACATAACATATTCCACGGACATTCCCTTCATGCCTTCCACAAAAAACCATCAGAGCCGTACTGATATTCCCTGATTCCGCAGATATTCCTTTAAATCCCGAATCTCCATTTCCTTAAAATGGAACAGGGACGCCGCCAGCGCTGCATCTGCTTTTCCTTCCGTAAATGCCTCATAAAAATGTTCCATCGTACCCGCCCCGCCGGATGCAATAACTGGTATGGATACATTTTCTGAGATAATTCTTGTCAATTCCAGATCATAGCCCGCTTTCGTGCCATCTCCATCCATGCTGGTCAAAAGGATTTCTCCCGCTCCCAGCTTTTCGGCTTTCATGGCCCATTCCACAGCATCCATTCCCATATCCACACGGCCGCCGTTTTTATAGATGTTGAATCCTTTTCCATCCGGCCTGCGTTTGGCATCAATCGCCACTACCACGCACTGACTGCCAAACTTGTCAGCCGCATCACTGATGAGCCGCGGATTCATAATGGCCGCAGAATTGACCGACACCTTATCAGCGCCTTCCCGCAGGATCGCCTTAAAATCCTCCACTGTACGGATGCCGCCGCCCACCGTAAAAGGAATAAATACCTTTTCCGCCACCTTGCGCACCATCTCTACCGCCGTGGCCCGAGCATCAGAAGAAGCCGTGATATCCAGAAAGACCAGTTCATCCGCACCGGATTTATCATAAGCTGCGCCAACCTCCGCCGGATCACCCGCATCCTTGAAATTAATAAAATTGACACCTTTAACTACCCTGCCGTTTTTTACATCCAAACAGGGAATGATACGCTTCGTGTGCATGCGCTCTACTCCGTCTCTCTATTTATATTTCCAAAAAATTCTGTAATATCTTCATACCCACATTCGAGCTCTTCTCTGGATGGAACTGACAGGCAAAGAGATTATCTTTTTCTACCGAAGCATGAATCTCCACACCATATTCTGTAACTGCTTTCACAATCTCCGGCTCCTGTGCCTGCAAATAATAGGAATGTACAAAATACACGTAAGAGTCCTCCTGAATATCTGCAAACAGCTTTCCCTTGGAAGGATACCTCAGGGAATTCCAGCCAATATGCGGAATCTTTAAGCCATCTTTTTCAGGAATCCGCAGGATACTGCCCTTCAAGAGCCCAAGTCCCTCCACCCCCGGCGCTTCCTCACTGTTCTCAAACATCAGCTGCAACCCCAGGCAGATTCCCAGAAAAGGAATCCCTCTGTCCGCCACCGTTCGGATCACATCCACCAGCCCATAGCTCGACAGCTTATCCATGGCATCCCCAAAGGCACCTACCCCAGGCAATATCACATGATCCGCCGCAAGGATTGTATCTGCATCCCTTGTCAAAACGGCCTTATATCCCAGCGAAATCACAGCTTTCTCCACACTCCGGATATTTCCGGCATCATAATCAATTATCGCTACCATCCGCTTGCTCCATATCTTCCAGTCTCGATATAATTTCCTCTTCTTCCGGCAATACATCCTGCTTCACTTCCGGCATTTCTTCTCCGGCACCATAAATCGTACCATCGATAATGGCCTGCAGTCTCTGTGAATATGTGACATTATCCTCTGACGCAATAATATCCAGCGCATCCATCTCGGACACCCCAAAATCTGCCTCCAGATTTGCTATGATCTGATCATAGCGTTCCCTGACCTCGCCTTCAACATTATATTTCTCTGCTTTTGAGCGCAGCTGCTGATAACGGTCCACTCCACTGATCAGAGCATCTAACGCCTCCAAGCGCATACCCATCTTATTATAATTCTCATAAGAAGATAATTTCCGATCCATCTGCAGAATAGTATTACTCTTCTGGAACAGTACCTGGTCTTCCTCATTTAATTTCTTGCCATACAAAAGATCGTATACATCGCCATAATACCCATGGTCATAAGCAATCCTCGCATCATGCTTCTGCATATAGTTAGGCAGGAAGGAAGAGATAAGAATGATACATGCCGCGATCGTACCGCAGAATAAGAACACGGACATTACTTTCTTCTTGGAAAGTTTCTTCTCCGGCGGCGCTAATAACTCCTCTTCGGATATTTCCTTTTTCTTCTTTTTCTTCTTGCGGGACTTCTTCTCTTTCTGTTCGCCCTCTTCTCCTTCTTCTCCCTCTTCAGGCGTTTCCTCTGCTTCCCCTTTTCCTTTTTTGCCCTTCTTTTTCTTCTTGTCCTTTTTACCTTTCTTTTTAGAGCCTTTCTGATCTTCCTCGTTAAGTTCCTGTAAGATTTCTTTATTCTCTTCTGTCAAATTTCCCATTTGAAGAATATCATCTGATAGTTCATCATCAGCTCCTTCAGGCTTTTCATCATCATCACCCTCAAACAGAAGAGCCATTAATTTTGCACCAAATCCCTGTTTCTTAGGCTTCTCTGCCTCTTCTTCCTCCTGGCCACCGCCTAACAGACTCTCTAATTCATCTACCTCTCCGCTTTCAGACTGTACTTCTTCCTCAGACCCCTTCTTTTTCCTAGGTTTTTTCTCTTTCTTCTTCCGTCTTTTCTTTTCTTTCTTTCCCTTTGGATTCTCTCTCTCTTCCAGTTCCTCCGGAGAGATTTCCCGAATATTTGCCGCCTCTTTTGCCGCATTATCATCCGTAAAGAAATCGAAGGCATCATTACCACCTTCACCTAACATGGCAAGCATATCGTCATCCGCCGGAACTCCCTGATCTGATTTCTCTAACAAATCATTAATCTCCGAAAGATCCTCGTCATGCCCCATTCCTGCCAGAAGCGCTGAAAGATCATCATCTTCCGCCCCTGTCTCCTCCAAAACAAAGTCATCCGAAAGTGACATATCATCTTCCATCTGACCAGAATCTTCACTTCCAAAATCCTCACCACTCAACAGACGATCGATATCCTCTTCCGACATCGGTCCCTCTTCCATTGATAAATCATCTAAAGACAATTCCCCGTCCATATCGGACATGAGACCGTCCAGATCATCCATTCCCGCTTCCTCCGTCTCGAGATTATCCAACGACAAATCATCCATTATGGGCTCTTCTGTTCCCAAATCATCCAACGTTAGGTCTCCTAGCTCTGGCATATCGCCTCCCAGGTCATCCAACGCAAGGTCACCCAGTTCTGGCTCTTCTGTGCCTAAATCATCTAACGAAAGGTCACCTAGCTCTGGCATCTCGCCTCCCAAGTCATCTAATGCAAGGTCGCCCAGTTCTGGTTCTTCCGTTCCTAAATCATCCAACATAAGGTCGCTTATTTCTCCTTCTTCTACACCCAAATCATCCAGCGCAAGGTCGCTTATTTCTCCTTCTTCTGCACCCAAATCATCCAGCGTTAAATCGTTTATTTCTGGTTCTTCTGTGCCCAAGTCATCTAACGTCAGGTCACCTAACTCTGGCATCTCTGTCCCCAAGTCATCTAACGTCAGGTCACCTAACTCTGGCATCTCTGTCCCCAAGTCATCCAACGTTAGGTCGCTTATTTCTCCTTCTTCTGTGCCCAAATCATCCAACGTTAAATCGTTTATCTCTGGTTCTTCTGTGCCCAAGTCATCTAACGATAGGTCACCTAACTCTGGCATCTCTGTCCCCAAGTCATCCAACGTTAGGTCGCTTATTTCTCCTTCTTCTGTGCCCAA
>CAYUKT010000122.1:0-7157 GCA_964445285.1 uncultured Bacteroides sp.
GCGCCGGCGGGCCCTACTTATATGGAAGATCTGAACGAGGCCGGCGGCGTTTATGCGGTGATGAAAGAGCTGGCGGATATCGGACTGCTTCATACAGACTGTATGACTGTCACAGGAGAGACTATTGGGGAGAATATCAAGGATGCAGTGAATCGGAATACGGAAGTGATCCGTACCGTGGAGAATCCTTATAGTAAGACTGGCGGACTCGCTGTCCTGAAAGGAAATCTGGCGCCTGATGGCAGTGTTGTGAAACGTTCCGCAGTGGTGGAGGAAATGATGGTTCATGAGGGGCCGGCCAGAGTCTTTGACTGTGAGGAAGATGCCATTGCGGCCATCAAGGGCGGTCAGATTGTGGCAGGAGATGTGGTAGTGATCCGCTATGAAGGTCCTAAGGGCGGCCCTGGTATGCGTGAGATGTTAAATCCGACTTCAGCTATCGCAGGTATGGGGCTTGGCTCCAGTGTGGCGCTGATCACGGATGGACGATTCTCTGGCGCTTCCCGCGGCGCTTCCATCGGTCATGTATCTCCGGAAGCGGCAGTGGGTGGTCCCATTGCCCTGGTGGAGGAAGGGGATATCATCAGCATAGACATTCCCAACATGAAATTGGATATCAAAGTTTCCGAGGAAGAATTGGCACAGCGTAAGAGTAAATGGCAGCCCAGGGAGCCCAAGGTGACAACAGGTTATCTTGCCAGATATCGAGAGATGGTCACCAGCGGCAACAGGGGGGCAATCCTGGAAATCCTCGGGAAAAAATAATAAACAGAAGGATTTCCGATATATTAAAATAACAAGTGGTTTTGATAACACGTGTACTGTATGCAAAACAGGCAGGAGGAAGAACAAATGGTATTGACAGGTGCGGAGATTGTAGTGGAATGTCTCAAAGAACAAGGTGTGGACACCGTGTTCGGCTATCCCGGCGGTACAATCTTGAATGTATATGATGCGTTATATAAACATAGTAATGAAATAAACCATATTCTGACATCCCATGAACAGGGTGCGGCTCATGCGGCTGACGGTTATGCCAGGGCTACCGGCAAGGTGGGGGTATGTCTGGCCACCAGCGGTCCCGGTGCTACAAACCTGGTGACAGGAATTGCCACGGCTTATATGGACTCTGTACCCATAGTAGCGATTACCTGTAATGTGAATCTGCCGCTTCTTGGCAAGGATTCTTTCCAGGAGGTGGATATTGCGGGCATCACCATGCCGATTACCAAGCATAACTATATCGTAAAAGATGTGAATATCCTGGCAGATACACTGCGCAAGGCCTTTGCCATTGCGGGCAGTGGAAGACCGGGGCCAGTATTGGTGGATATCACCAAGGATGTGACGGCCAACAGCTGTGAATATGTCAAGAAAGAGCCCACCGCAGTGGAGAAGCCGGTACGCTGTTCGGAAGATGAAATCACGAATGCGGTGCAGCTGATTGAACAGGCCCAGAAGCCTTATATCTATGTAGGCGGCGGCGCTGTGATCGCGGGTGCTTATCAGGAAGTGAGAGAGTTTGCGCAGATTGTGGATGCGCCAATCTGTGATACCCTGATGGGCAAGGGTGTCTGTGACGGACATGATGCGCGGTATACGGGTATGATCGGTATGCACGGTACTAAGACGTCCAATTTCGGTGTCAGCGAGTGCGACCTGTTAATCGCCCTGGGTGCCAGATTTTCCGATCGGGTGGTTGGCAATCCGAAGAAATTTGCGGAAAATGCCAAGGTACTGCACATTGATATCGATGCGGCGGAAATTAATAAGAACATCAGGACGGATGTTTCCTTAGTGGGGGATCTGAAAGAAGTACTCGGTAAATTGAATGGCCGTCTGGCCAAGCAGGAGCATGGAGAGTGGATGCAGCATATCGCACAGCTGAAGGAAAAATTCCCCTTAAGCTATGACCAGTCCGTGTTGTCCTGCCCTTATATCATGGAAGAGATCGATCGCTTGACGAAGGGTGAAGCAATCATCACCACAGATGTGGGACAGCATCAGATGTGGGCGGCACAGTATTATAAATATTCCCTGCCCCGCACCTTGCTTACATCCGGGGGCCTTGGCACTATGGGCTATGGTCTGGGGGCCTGCATAGGTGCCAAGATGGGGCAGCCCGACAAAATCTGCATCAACATTGCCGGGGACGGTTGTTTCCGTATGAATATGAATGAGCTTGCCACGGCAAGCCGTTACAATATTCCGATCATCCAGGTGGTCATCAACAATCACGTGCTGGGGATGGTCAGACAGTGGCAGACATTGTTCTATGGGAAACGGTATTCCCAGACCGTGTTGGATGATGGGGTGGATTTTTGTAAAGTGGCGGAAGGACTCGGCTGTGAGGCAATCCTTGTGACGAAGAAGGAAGAAGTAGCACCTGCTATTGAAAAGGCTGTCGCCTTGAAAAAACCGGTGTTATTGAATTGCATCATACCGGAGGATGACAAGGTATTTCCCATGGTGCCTGCAGGCGCACCTATCAGCGAAGCCTTTGATGCGCAAGACCTGACGGAGTAATCCGGCGTCCATAAATACGGAAGAAAAATAAGGTAGCGGAACCATGTTATGAAAAAGAGGATATTGAAACATCTGGTGATTGTGCTGGCGATCATCACGATCAGTCTGATGGGGACCTATGTGGGGCTTGCAGTCTATTATCATAATGCTTTTGCCTATGGAACCTGGATTAACGGCGTTTATTGTACGGGAAGGAGCATCCAGGAAGTCAATGATGAACTTGTAAAAGATTTCACCTATGAGGGAGTGCATGTTCATGATAAGGATGGCAATGTCTTCACAATCCCTGCAGAGCAAATTTCATATCAGTTTGATTTTGGAAGGGCGTTGGAAATCTATCAGAAACAGCAGAACGCCTGGATGTGGATTGACAGTATGATCCATGAACATATTACGGATCTTACGCCGGTGGTCTCTTATGACCCCGTTAAGTTTGAGGCATGTTTTGCAGCGTTGCCGTTTAGCGTTGACAATATACCGAATGAGGAGCGCAGGGTAGAGATCATTAAGACTGACAGGGGATATGAACTGGTCAATGAGAGAACGGAAGTCCTGAATTTAGAAGAAGCGAAGGCGGTTATTCTTGCGGCAGTCGAGGAATCGGAAGAAGAAGTATCCCTTGTGGAGGCAGGGTGTTATCACGATTTGGAACTGACCGATCAGATGCGGAACACCTTGGTGCTGTGGGAGAAGCTGGAGGCTTTCCAGCAGTGCGGGATTGTCTATCAGATGGGGGAAGAGCAGATTCCCCTGGATGGATCGGTGGTCAGTGAATGGATAGCGCTCGATGAAACGGGAGAATTTCTGCTGGATGAGGCTGGACAGTTTCAATTAAAAGAAGGTGCTATCGAAGACTTTGTGGCAGAGCTTGCGGCAGAGTACGATACGGTGGGGGCAAGCCGACAGTTTCATGCCACCAGGGGTGAAATTGTGACTGTGGAGGGCGGTCTTTACGGTAATCAGATTGACCAGAAAGCGGAAATTGCTTATCTGACAGCTGCTTTTTGGGAGAGAAGACAGGAAGTGCATGAGCCGGCCTATCTGCAGGAAGCCTGGAAACAGGGAAAGGAAGATATCGGTTCTACCTATATTGAAGTGGATATGGGGGAGCAGAAAATGTATTATTATGTGGACGGTGTCCTGAAGATAGAGACACCCATTGTGACGGGGAATACTTCCCGCAGGATGGGGACGCCTTCCGGGGTAAATTATGTCTATCTGAAACAGAAGAACCGGATTTTACGCGGTGCCAATTATGCATCCCATGTGGATTTCTGGATGCCTGTAAAAGGAAATATCGGGATTCATGACGCCGCATGGCGCAGTAAATTTGGCGGTGAGATTTTTAAGACGGACGGCTCCCATGGATGTGTCAATACGCCCAGGGAGGCCATGGAACAGCTGTACGATATGGCACAGGTTGGGACGCCTGTGGTCATGTTTTATTAAAACTTCACAAGTAAAAATTTTGACGTGGTAATTGACTAAAGTGAATGAAAAAGGTACAATGGGGATTGGTTGTTATGATGCCGCAGGAAAGTCTGGGGACAGAATGTGGTTTTAGGTCTGTAAACTTGTACAATAACGGGAGGAGAGAAAAAGTGGCTAGAGTATACAATTTTTCAGCTGGGCCCGCGGTGCTGCCTGAAGAGGTATTGAAGGAAGCTGCGGAGGAAATGTTAGATTATAAAGGATCGGGAATGTCGGTCATGGAAATGAGTCATCGCTCCAAAGTCTATGACACGATTATTAAGGAGGCAGAGGCTGATCTGCGGACACTTTTGCAGATTCCTGATAATTATAAAGTCCTGTTTTTGCAGGGTGGTGCAAGCCTGCTATTTGCATCAGTTCCCATGAACCTGATGAAAAACCGCAAAGCGGGTTATATCCTGACAGGTCAGTGGGCGAAGAAGGCTTTTGCGGAGGCTAAGATTTATGGAGAAGCGGTGGAACTGGCATCTTCCGCAGATAAGACTTTCTCCTACATACCGGATTGTTCCGATCTGCCGATCACCGAGGATATGGACTATGTTTATATTTGTGAGAATAACACGATCTACGGGACTAAGTACCATGAACTGCCCAATACCAAAGGCAAGGTTCTGGTTTCTGATGTATCATCCTGTTTCCTTTCAGAGCCCATGGATGTGACGAGATACGGTCTGGTCTATGCTGGTGTGCAGAAGAATGTGGGACCTGCAGGCACACAGGTAGTGATTATCCGGGAAGACCTTCTGACAGATGAAGTGCTGCCGGGAACCCCTACTATGATGAAATTCAAGGTACATGCAGACAATGATTCCTTATATAATACGCCGCCCTGTTATGGCATCTATATCTGCGGCAAGGTATTTAAGTGGCTTCTGAAAAACGGTGGTTTAGAGGCGATGAAGACGCAGAATGAGAAAAAAGCGAAAGTTCTCTATGATTTTTTGGATGAGAGCAGCATGTTTAAGGGAACTGTCAGGACAGAAGACCGGTCTTTGATGAATGTGCCGTTTGTGACAGGCAATGAGGAACTGGATGCGAAATTTGTCAAGGAAGCTGCGGCGGCAGGATTCGTGAATCTGAAAGGTCATAGGACCGTAGGCGGTATGCGTGCCAGCATCTATAATGCAATGCCCATGGAAGGCGTGGAGAAGCTGGCAGCATTTATGAGAAAGTTTGAGCAGGAAAATCAGTAGGCAGAAGACCGGTTATCAGAGCTGGTGGCAATGCACAAGTGTTATGAGAAGAGAGGGTATCAGAAATGTTTAAATATCATTGTTTAAATCCAATCTCCGCCGTAGGGCTGGAGAAATTCGGTGATCAGTATGTTAAGACAGAGAATCTGGCGGAGGCGGATGGCATATTGGTCAGAAGCGCGGCGATGCACGATATGGAGCTTCCGGAAAATCTGGTTGCCATTGCCCGTGCGGGTGCTGGTGTCAACAATATTCCGCTGGATAAATGCGCAGAGAAAGGTATTGTGGTCTTCAATACACCGGGGGCAAATGCCAATGGTGTGAAAGAGCTTGTGATCGCAGGTATGCTTTTGGCATCCCGCGATGTGTCGGGCGGTATCGAGTGGGTGAAGGAAAATGCAGCCGATGAGAATATTGCCAAGGATGCAGAGAAAGCTAAGAAAAGCTTTGCTGGAACTGAGATTGAAGGCAAGAAGCTGGGTATCATCGGATTGGGCGCCATCGGTGTCAAGGTGGCCAATGTAGCCAAACATTTGGGGATGGAAGTCTATGGTTATGATCCCTATGTGTCAGTGGATGCAGCTTGGAATTTAAGCCGGGATGTCAAGCATGTGCTGAATGTGGAGGAAATCTATGAAGAGTGTGATATCATCACCATTCATGTGCCTTTGATGGAGGCCACAAAGGGAATGATCAGCCAGGAGGCCCTTGATAAAATGAAAAAGGGTGTGATCCTGTTAAACTTTGCGAGAGACTTGTTGGTGGATGAAAAGGCAGTGCTCGCAGCGATCGAGTCTGGTAAAGTGAGAAAATATGTATCGGATTTTCCCAATCCTACCACAGCAGGCAAAGAGGGCTGTATCGTAATACCACATTTGGGTGCATCTACGGAAGAGTCCGAGGACAACTGTGCAGTAATGGCTGTTAAACAGATGAAGAACTATCTGGAAAATGGCAATATTGTAAACAGTGTTAATTATCCTTCCTGTGATATGGGTATTTGTGCGCAGGCAGGCCGCGTGGCAATCTTTCATAAGAATATTGCTAATATGATAACTAAGTTTACGGCATGCTTTGGTGACAATAACATCAACATTTCCGATATGACCAATAAGTCCAGAGGGGAAGTTGCCTACACTATGCTTGACATTGAGCAGCCTGCCTCTGCGGAAATCATTGAGAAACTGCAGTCTATCGATGGCGTATTCAGAGTCAGGGTTGTAAAATAAAATGGATGATAAAATATGGCGGTCTGTTAAACAATCGTTAGCAGGCCGCCAAGCAAATCTTGAAATATACTTTTTTAGCTGAGTCTGTTGGCGATAGAGGAGAAATTGGCATCCTCGTCATCATCCAGGGTAGCCTGGAGATTTTTTTCTGCCTCCACGGAGGCTTCACTGGCAAGATCCATGTAGAGGATGAAAATATCTTCCACAGACTTCCCGGTCTCATCAGCAATTTCCTGCATGATGGGTTTTAATGTTTCTAATTGAAATGAAATTCTGGTTTTCTGAGGATCAATGTCAGCAAGCGCTTTTTCGGCGTAGGCATTGATTCTGTCTAATATTTTTTGATTTTCTGCTGTCATAGTTACACTTCCTTTCCCGTACATTTTAGCACTTCGCGCTTGTACTGCATAGTGGAATTTGATAAAATGGGTTAAAAGTGATAAAAAACGAAAATAGGAGACATTATGGCAAATATTATACCATTTCGGGCAGTCAGGCCGAGAGAGGACCTGGTGGAGAACATCGCGGCGCTGCCATATGATGTTTACAGCAGCGGGGAAGCGCGCAAGGCGGTGCAGGACGATGCATATACATTTCTGAGGATAGACAGGCCGGAGACACAGTTTCCCGAAGGATATGATATGTATGCCCCCGAGGTCTATGAGAAGGCGAGGGATATGTTGGAGCAGATGATCCGGGAGGGCCTTTTCATAGAAGA
>CAYUKT010000123.1:0-7138 GCA_964445285.1 uncultured Bacteroides sp.
ATCTCTCCATTTGCAATCTTACAAAAAATACAGTTATCTTTCTTCATCGTTTCCTCCATTCCGAAGCATCACAAATTCCCGGTTGAATAAATTGCTCTTTCAGAGAATTTATTCAACCTTTTTCCTTTCTGCCTCCGGCTTATTTACTCATTTGCAGTTCCTGACCCAAAAGCGAGCACCTGGTCAAGTGCCCTCAGCACCTTAAAATCGCCCTTCATCTTCATATCCCCCGCCATAAATGACGTCTGAAAAGATGTCCGTCCTGCTACAATATCCGCAAAAGACGCCCGGTCGAGCTGAATCTCCACATCTACACGTCCCTTGTCGCCATAGGCGCAGCTCAGGTTCGCACCATTGACATCGATCATCAGCGGCTTTTTCTTTTCCTCAATCACGACCTTAAAACCGGCCGAAAAACCCGGCTGCGGTACAAAATGTTCCCGTATCTCATTGATAAACTCCGTGGTATCTTCCTTCTCGCTGGTGCCCATCATATCCCGGAACAGGCTCGCCAGTTCCTGAATATCCGCCTTTTGCCTCTGCACGTAAGTATCATCCGACACATACTGGGAAAGCTGCTCCGATTCCTGGGGTGTAAAGTTGATATTCTTAGTGATGGCAACTTTCTGTTTCACCGCCTGGTTACTGGCCGGCAGACAGGGCATTTTCTGATTGATCGTACGGTAAAGGTTCTCCGCATTTTTTTCAATGATACGGATGTAATCTTCATTTTCTTCCAAAAGAGCCGTATCGGCAATATATCCGCAAAGCCCGCTGCAGGGACGTCCCCCCAGTATCTCCCAGGCGGTGGCCAGATCGAGTTTGGCCTCCTGCTCTCCGTAAGTCGTAGACATGACGATTGGGCACATATAAACCTCGCTGATCCTCTCCTTATCGCCATACAGCCAGCAGGCATCCAGGAACTGCTGCATATAACCGCCGATGCCGTACCACTCCACTGTCGTTCCCAGAATCGCTCCATCTGCGGTCTTTAACGTCTGGGGCAGTGTGGGAATACTGTTCTTAAGCTCGTAAAGATGAAACACCTCAACCGTCACGCGCAATTCCTCCAGCACTTCCTTCATCTTATTCAGGACAAAGAGTGTCGGATCATCCATCAATCCTCTTCCGCCATAGTAAATATTAATCTTCATAGATTTTTATCCTTTCCTCATTCTGCCCTGTGGAAACACAAGACAGACTACTGCCGCTGCCGCAAATCCCATCAACACGCCTCCCACATGGGCCGCATTGTTGACATTCGTACTCGTAAAACCACAATAAAGTGAAAACGCAACCGCAAAAGCCACCCGCCCCGCCGTCACGGACTCCAGTCTGCCGCGATGCAGGATTGCCAGAAACAGAAGTGCACCCTCCACACCGAAGACAGCGCCGCTCGCACCAGCCGACCAAGCGGACTCTATATACCCTCCGGAAAGCAAATCATATCCCATGGAAAAGATATTCCCCACTATCCCGGACAGGAAATAGACCATTGCATAGGAGAGATGCCCGATCCTTCTCTCCACGATTTCCCCCACATAATACAGGACGATCATATTGCTGAAAAGATGCTGTATGTCCCAATGCAGGAACATACTGGTGATTACACGGTAATACGCCTTATCCTCCACGATATACATGACACTCAGGGCTCCTTTATTATATAACAAATCACCCGTAAATGTACATATCAGAAATACAATTACGTTCACCACCACCAGAATAATATTGACTAAAGGCAGCCTGCTTATCCTCTCCCTGTCCCACTTATGCCCGGTCGGACCCGCCTGCGCCTGCTTTGTCGTGCTCTCTGCCGGTCTGCGGGACAGCTCATACAGATAATCTTCCAGCATCCCCTTCCAGCCATAAAAATCCGATATCTGGGATTCATGAATGATCAGCCTATTCCCGACCGTATCGATCATCCAGCAAAATCTGTCACATAAGCACAGTTTTTTAGCCTTCTGTGTGTCGGCACACAAAACCAGGGACATCACATGGACTTCCCGTTCCCCCTTCTGCCGGAAAAAATCCGTAATCCTTTCTTTCAGATGGAAGTACTGGTCCTCCGTAATATAAAGTCCCTGCCTGTAATCAATCACCTGTATCACATTAATTCCCTGTAGCTCCCGATGGCAATAGAAGACAAATTCCGGCAGATTAGAAGGAATTTTACCATAGCCCTGGGAGACAAACAGTTCGTCTAACTGCTCTGTCGTCATACGCTGCTCCCAACTGCAACAGTTTCATATTGCATTATATAGTTGAGAGTATCATCTTCGCCATATCATGTCAAATAAAACACTAGCGATAACAATAATTCAGATTCCCAAAACGAATCTCGTCTCCCGGCTCGATTTCCACCGTTTCCTGCGGCTGCATGCGCAGTCCGTTCTTGTAAGTGCCGTTCGTGGAATTCATATCCGTCATCCGGATACTCTCCCCATCTTTTTCAAACCTGGCATGAATCCTGCTGATAGAATCATCCGCAAGCACACAGTCCACACAGCCGGCCATCTTACCCACCGTAAAGGGAAATCTTGTCAGTTCGATATGCTGTTTATTCTTTCTGTCCAGAGCATACAGCTTATGTTCCGCCATTCTGACGCTGTCAAAAAATACGGTATTGGTACATTCCTCCTCCGTTTCCGAAAATTCCTCCTTGGGAGACCCTTCCTTCGGACGGCCGGCAGGAAACGCCATCTTCAGATCCATGTCTTTACTCAGCACCTGTTCGATCGGCACTCTATCCGGTTCCGGCAGATAAGCCGCCGGCCAATTCTCCGTCTGTGTTTCCTTCTCTTCTCGATTCTTGTTTCTCCCGCCACTCTTTCTAAAACTGCCAGCCAGACTGATCACAAGGCACAACCCCATTAACCCCACACATCCCAGAAGCACCAGAATCTCTTCCTGAGACAGCTCGTAAAAATAATATATTCCCATCGCGCCGGCAATCCCCACCAAGGAAAATACCGAAAGAATCGGATAAAATAGATTCCTTTTCCTCTGCGCAGGCACTTCGCTTTCTTTACTCCGTACAAACAAATCCGTCAACGGTTCCTCTGTCTGCGGCTCATAAGGCCTCTCTCCCGAAGCGGCAAAAACCTCCGGCCTGACAATAACTGCCTCCTTTTCTTTCCTGCTGCCAAACATCTGCAAAGCGTCCTCCAGGGAAAAATTTGCTTCCTCCGACATTTCATACACCCGATACATACAGTCTGCAAGTCCCTCATCTTTGCCATCAATATGTTCCAGCAGATAATCCATAAGCGGTTCATAAGGATTAGCCAGTTCCGACTCATAATCCGGATAATACAGGCCTATGTATCTCTGCCCGGACAGATCATAATAAATGTGCTCCGGCAAAAGTACCAGTTTCGACTCTTCCATGAAATAAGTGCCCAATTTACTGTAGATTCCATAAAGCTGCCCGATCAGGTCCTTCACCTGTCCAAACGTCATCTTCCGTCCACGGTACATACTCTCCAGCGTGGTTCTGGAACTGATATCATAATATAAATATGTCATACCATTCACATACCGCAGTGAACATTTTAAAATTTCCTTTATCTTATCCGAAGTGAGAATCTTATACTGATAACTCCTGTCAGCTCCTGTCTGTCTGCTCTGCAATATCATATAGCTGTGTCTGTAATCCCTGAAATATCTTGCCTCAACCATCTTCGTCCTGCCCTTTCTTTATGTTATAGGAAATTCCTTTCCTTATCCAAATCCACAAAGCGAACCTCGTAATCGCACCATGCTCGTATTTTTATTCCTTTAGAATAGCGCCCACCTGCCTGCACCGGCGGATTACTTTGGTGGGATTAATGATCTGTGCCCTGGCCCGCGTACTAATCTTCCAGCCCTCCTTATCATATAAGGTAAATAACTGCCTGACCGGCACCTTCACCTGACACTCTCCTTCCACGCTTGTGGTATTGCCGTCCCTGTCCACATGCCCCTGGACCTGTCCCACGCCAAAATATTTCCTGCCGAACTGTTCCTTGATATGCGCATTGATATAAGAGACTACCTGCTCCTCCCTCTTCTGGATACTGCCCCGGAAACACACCGCATAAGCATCCTGGAAAAGCACGCACTTATCATAGGAATAAAAAGACAGATAGATCAGGAGCACAAAGAGAAATACCGTCCAGGTGATGATAAAAGATGCCTCTACGGTCATATATCCCTTCGCCGTCTTCCTTAAAAACATACCACCACCCCCATTCCCATCAGAAGAAACGGTACAAACGGCACTTCCCCGTCCCCACGCACCTTCCGAAAAGCCAGCAGGACAAGTACCACAAAGGATTCCGCCATCAAACCTGTCATCAACACCAGAAAACACCTGCCTGCTCCCAAAAACAATCCAATCATCAACAAAACCCAGCCATCTCCATACCCTACTTTCTCTCCCGATATAAAACTGAGCATCCAGAACAGCATCCCTGGCGTGAGTGACAGTCCGACTTCCACCCAGGATGTCTCACCCATCACTCCTTCAAGGTGCAGTAGAATCGCTGTCAGTATTCCCAGCCACACTACCGCCAGCGGAATTCTTTTCCAGATTCCGTCAGACACGGCACAGATTGCCAGGAAAAGAAACAATGTCATCTCTACCCACATTTTGAACACCTCCCCCTGCCGCCGGTCTGCGACAATGGCACCGTATAGATCGTACGCTTCAGCCCGGGACAATTTATCCGGCTGTGATAACTGTCCCCATATTCCGTGATATACACCTGCCCGTTTGCCCCTGTCCCGCTGCAGCTTCCACAGGCATAATACCTGCCGCCCGACTGATTGCGCAGACCCGCCAAATCTCCTGACGTCACAGACTGCACGGAAGGATTCAGATACGTACAGTTTCTGTCCAGATGATACACTGTCCCCGACTCCGTAATAAACACCATCGGATCTTCCACATCCGTATCATCGGCCCCTCCATTGACATCATATCCCGTCCAGGCCCTGCCGTAATAACGCTGCGACATGGCAAAATCCTCAAAACCCATCAGCCTGATGAAGGGTCTGACACGATATGACACTTTCAGATCGATCATGTCCCCCTCTCCCATAATGGAAGAACCCGCCAGGGATACGCCATCACTGCCGCCCTCCACGCAGGATTGATCCAAATACTCCCTGCCCACACATTCCAATATCTTCCCCCTTGCATATCCCTGGGACAGCACGACACCCGACAGGCCGTCCGGCAATATACTGTCTGCCGTCTTCTCATAAGCATAACCAGCAAAGGCCATCTTGTTGCCCACCTGATGAAGGGCCGCGCTGACTCTGCTCTGCGCGCTTATAATATTTACCGCAAAGAGAATATTCAGCACCGCAAACAAAAAGAAAGGCAGTACAAAGGACGCTTCCAGCGTCATGGATCCTTTTCTTAAGAAGATGATAAGAGATGCCCTCTTTGACGACCTGAGAAAGGACAGATGGAATGCCCGGAGAGAATGTGCTGTCGTTTTGTTTGGTTTTCTGTGTCCTGACCGCAAAAAGGACATCTTTTATCACCTCCTAATAAAACCCGTAATTTCTGGTCATCTCATATGCATATCCGAATCCGCTTGCCACAGACATATGCGCCTCATAGGTATCGAAACATCCGTCCAGACGAAATCTGGCATTGCCAGGGGTACGGCGTATATCCATCTCCATAATGTCCATCGCCCGGTATGTTCTGGTAGTTTTATCCTGCAAAAAGAGCATGATCTGCAGATATTCCTTATAATTCAATCCGGTTCCGCCGCCATCTTCTGTCAGACTGCCGCGTACATTTTTAATACAGTTGAGGCCAGTCTTCCAGTCTGCCGCCGTTTTCATGAGCGGCACTCTGCCGCCGCTTAATAACGTCTTTACGTCCTGAAGGCTCTCCACATAAGCCCAGGCAAACAGGATCGTGTATTTGACAGGCTCCGCCAGGGCCGGCAGCATTGTTACCGCCGCCAATGCCAGGGCAGCCGCCTCCGCTTCCGCCACTTTGGCCGTATCCGTGAGAATATAGATCACATTGGCAGCCTCCCGCCATCGAAGAAGTTTCTTGGCCGTCTGTTCCAAATTTTCCCAGTCCGTATCCTGTCCTGCCAGAATATATTCAACCTGATACTTCAACAGGGATTTATCCAGCTCCTGCCCATAGTACCCGCATTTTTCAAACAAATAGGCCTCAAACACCAGCTCATTCGGTTGTCCGGAAACTTCCGCTGCTTCCCTGCTAAGGCCTGTCCCCTGCAGTCTGGAACGCTGGGAAATATAGTCTCCCGTATTTACCCTGACCGCAGACACCTGCGAGGGATTGTCAAGCACCAGATTGAGGACGCCGCTGCCTCTAGTCGCATTGGCCACATCCGCCGGATTATCTAACGGCACTTCTTCAAACTTGTCTTCCTCCACTTCTACCACCGGCAGACCGATCTCATCAATCTGCGCCTCATAGCGCTGCCGCTCCCCATCTATATCCCGCGATTCCAGCCCATATGTCTGTAACATATCCACATTTAGTGAAATCTTCTCCAGAACAGCTCCCAGTGGATAATCCGCCATATAGTCCGTGACCTGCCTTTTGAGCACGGTCCCGCCGTCATCCGATGCAATAGAGTATCTGTTTATCTCTACTGACTGCATATTCATGGAAAGAAAATCTCTCATGCCCCAGCCGCCTTTTTCTTCCGGCCTGAAATTCTTTTGCATATAATTCCTAAGGTGCGCCTCCGTATTGCCTATATCCGGACGGGCGCTGCCATAGGCCGTATCCACAAACAGCAGATCATATTGTTCCAGTAATTCCCTGTGATATTCCGCCAGTACGGAATTCATGCCGATATCCGCTACGCACTCAAATTTCATGCGTATGGCACTGATCCGTGCCCCTTCTATTACTGTGAATACAAGGGACAGGATCAATGCGAGGGATAACGAAAGGAATACCGTTATGTACCCCCGCCTCATGACATTACGGTGCGGCTGTCTTCCTCAACAAGTCCCACGACCTTTTCATAGCCGATATCCAGAACACCGTCACAGTCAAGTATGATATCCAGATCGAACCATATTTCTTCTTCATTATCATAGATCTGGATTTCCAGCCAGTTGCTGTCCACAACGATCAGACGCG
>CAYUKT010000124.1:0-7127 GCA_964445285.1 uncultured Bacteroides sp.
CATCGCCTTATCATATTGATCTAAAGACACCTCTACATCAGTGTTTTCTGAATTTTTAGCTTTTACAGATCTCTTTTGTTGTTTTCCGGAAATATTTTTTGCGCTGCTTTTTCTTTTTTTGCGCAAATCAATCCTGCTGTTCTGGTCATAGCCTTGCTTCTTGAACTCCTGCGCCAGTTCATAAATCTCATCATCAAAGTCATTTCCCACAACAGTCTCAAACCGGAAGCTGCCTGTCTGCATCTTGGCATAGAGTGTTATCACCTCTCCCGGCTGTTCCATATCGACTTGCTTTTTTATCTCGTCTATCTTGGCCTTATCCCGCAAGGCTGCCTTATAATCTGCCTCTGTCCGAAACTTCCGGCCTGACACTTCAAATCCCGCCATCTGGGGATCGCCCCTTTACTGATATTATTAAATCATGATATAATATTTTGCATTAAAAGACGTGCCAAAAGACACAGTATTATTTTACTATATTTAATATTTTATGCAAGTATTTCGTGCTTTTCTTTTGCGGTCCTGTATACATCCAAAGTCACTCCAAGCGCCGCGCATGCCTGTTCCAGGGTGAGATTTAAGTTGTGCATGGCATTTTCAATATTAGATACCAGATTTTTTTCTATACCTTTTTCTATACCTTTTTCTATACCTTTTTCTATACCGTATAATTCAGCATCTTTTAATCTGCGCTGATAATCCACTCTCGCTTCATACTGCATACGCGCTCTTTCATCATCCGTCAATTCTTTCCACGTTAGAACACACTCCTGTATTCCCTCATCTTCCTTTGCCAGCATTCTTACCTCCTCCCAGCTTGTCGCCTTAAGCATCTGCGCCCAATGATAGAGTTCAGGCATCTCTTCCTCATCTTCCTTTTTCCCAAGCTGATTTAATTGTAACACATGGATTGACATTTTGTCACTATACTTATGTCCGGTATTATAATGATAAAAGTAATAATCTGTATAGAGTTTTTCAGGAAACCCTTTCGGGGTAAAATCCAAAATACCTATATGGATGGTCTTCTTAACATTCCTGTAGTTCTCACCTTTCTGCAAGTGGTCAAATTCCCTGCTCAGATATGTCAAAGACCTCTCCTCCCAGTTTCCTTCATCTTCTACCTGCATTTCAATATCGATAATTTTATTGTTGTTCATTTCAAGGCGAAGATCTAATATCACTGATTTATCATTGATTACATCCCCCTCCCGGATCGGATTCAGGACTCTGACCGTCCTGATTTCTTCCAGCTTCATATCCAACAATGCACATAATAATCCTTTTAACGCCTTCATATTCTGCTGAAATACTGTCTTGAACATAAAATCATTAGTCATTTTGTACTGAATTTTTCCCTCCGGAAATTCCTGCTCCTTCTTTATTTTTCTCCCATTTCCCTCTGCCTGCATAATCTGCTCCCTTCTTTTCCCTGAAATATCCCGCACAGATTATATAAAACAGTTCTGCTTTGGTATATCTCCAAATACTTCTAAATCTCAAAACCATACATTTACCACCAATTACTCTCTCGGAATCCCAGAGCGAAACGCTCCTTAAGATGTCCACAACGGACATTAGAATGACTTCTGTAGATTTTCCAAGTGAATCAAGCATATCACATTCACTTGGAATCTACAAGTATAAACTTATCATAATCCTACAAAACCAGTATATTTTATAATTCTTATAACTTCTCCAGCACCGTCCCAATATGATTCTGCAGGAAATTATCCTGCAGATCGGACAACCCCTGCTCGTTCAGCTCCTGTACCAAAATATTGCAGACTGCCTCGATGATCAGAACCCTTCCGTCATTGGTATTCAGATTGTACACATAATCTGTGGCAGATACACCTTCCCAAGCAGATGCCGGATCCGGTATCCGGTAAAGCAGGTTCAACATATCTCCTATCTCCGAACAAGTCGAAAGATTCTGCATTCCCCGATGCATCCACTTATAAAAAGGCGCATAAGTCCTATTGAGAAGATAAACTAAATGCATACTCTCTTTCACGAACTCTGTGAGCGCCATCTCCGCCGCAATGCGTTCCCCTCGCTTCATGGCCCGGGCATAATTATATTGTCCTGCCTGGGCCGCTTTCGCCATGCTGTCCGCAATCTTTTTAATCCACACACCGTGTGGATAATACTGCATAAGACCATCACGGATACTGCTGAATTGCCGCAGATTGTCTTCAAAGACCTTACCATTCACAGCTGTAGCCAGCATCTCTTCCGGAATAGCCAGCCATTCCATCTCTGTCTGCGGCACTGAAGATCTGCCAATCATTTCCTCATAAAAATCTTCCAGGCAGAGAACTCCTACCCTTCCCTTACCCTGCTCTTCTTCCATTCGTCCGGCAAACCCCATAAACTCCCTGGGCAAGGCATCATAAGCCGCCTGCATCCTGACACCATATTCCTTGTAGATTTTCCTGGGAAGCCAGATACAGAAAGATGGGCCATAGTCGTGATCTTTGGAAATATCATCGTCAAATCCAAGACATTCTGATCCATAGCCTACAAGGCCGGCAGCTGTCTGACCTTTCATATCCGCAAACTGATCATCCAACATCTGTCTGCCATAGGCTTCATAATAGTTTTCAGCTAATTCCAAACCTTTCATCTGCTGTTCTTCTCCATCACTTCCCTGGCTTTATCCACGTACTTTTTCTGTCCCTGTACATCACCCATACGCTCACAGACTGCCGCACAATTCTCACAGAGGACACCGTAACTTACATTCTCTCCATAGTGTAGTTTCACTTTCTCCAACGCCCGTTCATAGTATGACAGCGCCTCTTCATACTCTTCCATCCGATAGCAGGCTTCTCCCATACCAGCCAGCGCACCGCTGTAATGTTCGTCAGACCCCTCTCCGTCCTTCTCAAAGATCGCAAGTGCCTGCTCTAAGAGTTCCCTGGCCTGTCCCGGTTGTGACACCTTAAAATACACGAGCGCCAAATTTGTAAGGCTCACTGCGGTCTGTATCTCGCCGCCCTCTATCTTCTCCATGATGGCAAGCGCCTTTTTCGCACAATCGATTGCCTCCTCATTTTCCTCCATCTTTTCAAGAAGAATGCTCATGTTATTATAAAGCCCTGCATAGCGATAATCTTCCGGAGGAATGATTCCTTCATAAATCTGCAATGCCTGTTTATACAGCCGCAGAGCATAGGCGTAGTCTCCGGCTGCCCGGTAGGCCGTGGCTGCATTTAAGAGGGTGGTAGCAAAATGTTCTGTATGGTCTAACTTTAACTCTTCCATCAAAAGAAGTACATCTTCCGCCGCTGTATAAGCCTTCTCAAATGCAGAAGTACTGCGATAAAATCCGATCATCTCATTACAGATGGAAATATAGGCGGCATAATCTTCCTCCTCTTTCGCCTGTACCAGAGATGATACCAAATAGGAATCGATCTTATCTACCTCGTTTTTCTCGAAATAAGAATCCAGTGTCGCAAAAAAGGCATCAATGTTCATACATACCATCCCCTCTCAAAATACCTATTGTCAATATCTGCCATTAAAAATCTGTGCGATTGGCGAGTCATCCGATAAGATCACTGTCTTATTGTCACCGACCATACTCTCCTTCAAAGCATCCAGTGCGCGCACGAAGGAATAAAAATCTGTCTTCTCCGGATCGGAATAAGCATCCGACAGTATCCGCATGTACTCGGCCTCACCCTCCGCGATGGTCGCTTCCGCTTTTGCCTTGGCATCGGAAAGCATGATGGATACTTCTTTGTCCGTGGTGTTTTCTATCATCTTAGCTTCAGACTTACCCTCCGCCGTATACTGTGCCGCAATATTGCCGCGCTCCGAGATCATACGGGTGTAGACCGCCTGCTTGTTGTCATCCGGCAGATCCAGTTTCTTGACTTCCACTGCCACAATCTCAATGCCGTACTGTTCTTCCACATGGTTGATCTGCCCCATGATCTCTTCTGTCAGGGAGGTAATCTCAATCACTTCCTCTTCCTGAGAAAGATTCAGGTCATTGCCTATGACATCATTCTCAACTTCCGCCACAGTGATGGTCATCTTGCCGTCACGACTTCTGATGACTTCATCCTGTTTCATATTGGAAATGGTGTTCTTGGCCGCATTGTAGACGATGGCATCGATACGTCCCTCTGCGTTGCTCACAGAACAACTCAAGGTCTGGGCAAATTTCAAGGGATCTGTCACATGCCAGAGAACGTAACTGTCCACGATCATGGTCTTTTTGTCCGAAGTGATCACATCGGATGCCGGCAGGTCATAGATCAAAAGCTCCTTGGGCACTGTGTCCACGGACTCAATAAACGGAATCTTAAAACTAAGTCCTGGTACTGTCACCACTCTGTCCACGCGGCCAAACTGTCTCACCAGCTTGAACTGATCCTGTCTGGTCACTACCATACTGTTCAGCAGAAGAAATATTGCCAGCAGCGCAAGTGCTCCCAACACCAGGCCGGATTTGGAATTCTTCTCCTTTTTGTTTTTCTTTTTTGTGCCATTGGAATTAAAATATTCCACGTTTTCATTGTTGTTCTGTGTATATTCCGCCATGATCATTCCTCCTCCCCTTCCGCGTCACTTTCTGTATTTCCACCGTCAGCCGTATTGTTTATGGAAGACGAAGTATCTGAAACAAAGCTGTCTAAGGGAAGCACGGTACTGGTATTTCCATCCGCACTCTGGATAACCACCTTGATTTCCGGCAGGATATCCTCCACGGCCTCATAAAACATACGTTTTTTCGTCACTTCTGGATACTTGGCATACTCCTCATACATGGAATTAAACCTTGCCACCTGTCCATTGGCCTCATTAATCCGCTGCTGCTTGGCTGCCTCCGCATCCTGTAATATCTTATCGGATTCCGCCTCTGCCTCCGGTATCTGCTCATTGCGGTACTTATTGGCATTGTTTAAGGCTGTCTCTTTTCCCTGTTTGGCTGTCTCCACTTCCTTGAAAGCATTTTCCACTTCAAGGGTAGGAGGCGTTGCATCCTGAATCGTGATATTGACCAACTGGATGCCGATATCATAATCTTCCAGTTTGTCCAGAATCATCTGCTTGATATTAGACTGATTCTCATTTTTGCCTGTGGTAAGCACACTGTCTACGCTGTAGGAGCCGATTGTCGTCCTGATACAGTTCTGGGCAATATTCTTTAAGATCAATTCCGGATTCTCAGAAGCATATAGCGCCTTAACCGGATCTGTCACCCGATACTCCGCATAAAAATCCACATAGATAAAATTATAATCAGAGGTGATCATCAGGGCATCTTCCATATCCTCTCCTATGTCCTGCTGATACCCGATACTGAATCCCTGAATCGTAGTGTTTACTTTGGTAACCGTCTGAATAAACGGAATCTTAAAATGAAGTCCCGGTGTCGTAACAGCCTTGGGAGAACCGAAAGTACATACGACTGCCTGCTCTTCCTCCTGAATGGAATAATACGAACTGCTCACCAGTATAAACAAGACCAAGACTGCCAGTACAACCTTAAAACCTGTCAGCCATTTTCCCATCTGCTCTTTATCCGGGCCATGTGCCCTCATCTTTTTATTCTGTCCAAACATAATTCTCTCTCCTTCAGTCCATAGCAACCTTGCAGACAATCACAAAATTCCCTGCTTTCTTCCGTATGGTATCTATGTTATTATATATCATGACCACAAGAAAAACTAATTAAAATTTACTAAAAAAATGAGATGGAATTTTTTAGAAAGGCTGGATTTATCTATGAGAATCATTTTTATCAGACACGGCGATCCCGATTATCAAAACGACACGCTCACCGAAAAAGGAATCCGCGAGGCGAAACTGCTCTCCGAACGGGTGGCAAAATGGGATAATATTACACAATTTTATTGTTCTCCGCTGGGACGGGCACAAAAGACAGCCTCCTATTCCCTGGAAAAGACCGGCAGGAAAGCCATCACCTATGAATGGCTTAAAGAGTTTTCCTATTTTATCGATGATCCGGTAACCGGCCGACACGGTGTTCCCTGGGATTTCATGCCCGAATACTGGACACAGATCCCACAGATGTATGAAAAAGACGGCTGGAAAGAGACCGATATCTACCGTTCTAATCCGGAACTTCTGCCGGCCTATGAAGAAATTTGTGAAGGATTGGACGATCTTCTCGCCTCATATGGTTATAAACGACACCATAACTATTATTGCACTATACCAAAGGATACAAAGGTCTGTGGTATCACCGCGAACTCCCAGGAGACCATTGTTATCTTCTGTCATCTGGGCGTTACCTGCATGATGATGAGTCATCTACTGGGCATCTCCCCGGCGCTCTTGCTGCACGATTTCTATCTGGCGCCCACCTCAGTCACCATTCTGGCCTCAGAGGAGAGGATGAACGGCAATGCATATTTCCGGACACAGGTAATGGGCGATGCCTCACATTTGACGCAAGGCGGGGAACCCATCTCAACTGCCGGGTATTTCACGGATGTGTTTCAGGGCTGAACAAAAATTGTACAAATTATTTCGGGGTGAATCCCTTTATGACTCACCCCGAAAACTTTTTAGCGCACTCTATCCGGAAATCCCACCTTACGCTGTACCTTGCGCAGCGTCTTTGTCGCGTAATAATTGGCTTTCTCCGCATTTTCCTTGATAATCTTATCGATATAATCTTTATTCTTGCCAAGATCTTCATACTTATCCTGCAAAGGTTTTAGGACGCTCACTACGGCCTCGCCCACGGCCATCTTAAAGTCCCCATATCCTTTACCGTCAAATTCTTTTTCTATTTCTTCCGCTGTCTTACCCGTACAGGAACAATAAATATCTATCAGATTACGGATGCCTGGCTGTTCTTCCCTGTAGCGTACCTGCGCCTCCGAATCTGTCACTGCCCGCTTAAATTTACGGATGATCGTATCCGGATCATCCATCAGATAAATGCTGGCATTCGGATTCTCATCCGATTTGGACATTTTCTTCTCCGGATTCTGCAGACTCATGATCTTGGCTCCCGCTTTACCGATATAGGGTTCCGGAATCGTAAACACATCTCCATAAATAGCATTGAACCTCTGTGCGATATCCCTTGTAATCTCCAGATGCTGCAGCTGATCTTTACCCACCGGCACCAC
>CAYUKT010000125.1:0-317 GCA_964445285.1 uncultured Bacteroides sp.
TCCGGCCGGAGACGGAAAGACTGTGGTTGATGCAGATATCCCAATGTCGAGTCTAAACGGTTTTTGTACGGATCTTCGCTCCATGACAGGCGGACGAGGCACTTATAAATATGAGTTTGTAAGGTATGAGCAGGCGCCCAGTGATGTACAGGAGAAAGAAGTGGCGGCAAGGGCGAAGGCTGTTGCGGAAGCAAATGCGGACGCATAAAAAAAAGTAAATTCCTCCGGAATTAACTTTGCGAGATCCGCTTCGCGGACTCGGATAAGCGGAGCACTTTCATGTACCATAAAAAGTAAATTTGCTTCGCGACTCGGAT
>CAYUKT010000125.1:327-7035 GCA_964445285.1 uncultured Bacteroides sp.
GCTTCGCGGACTCGGATTCAATTGAGGAATTGTAAGATTTTAAAAGGACGGAATACAGGGAGAGACAGTTTGTCTCTCCCTGTTTGCAGTATTTTGAATATGGTGATAAGATAGGAATAACCATGAGTGTTTTGTTTTTAAAATAAGGAGGAGACTTCCATGGCAGCTAGTGAATATGCAACAGCATTAAGACAGGGACGGCGCAGTTATCGGAGTGCGCTCAGTAAGGGGGAATATCCTTATCTTCCGGTATTGGATGATATGATATCTTATACCGAGGTCGCATCCATAGATAATTTGGGGATTATGGACATTCCCTTATCCAAGATTGTAGGGACGAAGACAGAGGGAAGGGCAAATGCCTTTGCCAATAATTTTATGCCGCTTCTTCCGGAGGAATCAGAATTTGGGAGAAAATGGGCGGCTGTGTACGATCATCAGATTGACGATGGGATTAACGATCCGATCATTGCCTATGAATTTATGAATCAGTTTTATGTGCAGGAGGGCAATAAGCGAGTCAGCGTGATGAAGTATCTGAAAACTTACAGTCTCCCCGCAAGCGTTACCCGTTTGGTGCCTAAACGGTCGGAGGAAAAGGAGAATCGGCTGTATTATGAGTTTTTGGATTTTTATGAGGTATCCCACAGCTATGATATTTGTTTTTCCAAAGAGGGAAATTATCAGAAGCTTTTAAAATATATGGGGAAGAAGGCGGATGAACCCTGGAGTGATGATGACAGAATGAATTTTCATTCCGCCTGTTATAATTTTGGGCTTGCTTTTAATAAGGCGAGTGGTGAAAAGCTGGATATGAATGTTTCCGATGCATTCCTGATTTATGTGGAAATATATGGTTATGATAAAGTGGTGGAACAGACGGAGCAGGAGATCAGCCGTTCCCTCCAGAAGATGTGGACGGAGATTACCCTAGCCGATCAGGGAAGCCAGGTAGAACTGGTGCAGAATCCGGAGAATGTAAAGGCAACTCTTTTGAATAAACTGCTTCCTCTTGGAATACCAGATTCCCTGAAAATAGGGTTTATTTATACGAAGACCACAGCGACTTCCAGCTGGGCCTATGCGCATGAACTGGGAAGACTGTATCTGGAGCAGGCTTTTGAGGGCAAGATAGAAACGATGGCCTTTGAAAATGCGGATACCGAAGCGCAGGTGGAGGAAGCCATTGACCAGGCGGTTGCTGCCGGCTGTGAATTGATCTTTACCACAGCCTCACAGATGGTAAACCAGAGTGTACGTTCCGCGATCCAGTATCCGAAAGTGAAAATTTATAATTGTTCTATCAAGATGTCCTATTCTTCTATCTGCACATATTATGCGAGGATGTATGAATCGAAATTCCTGATGGGCGCTATCGCGGCGGCGCTGTCCAGGTCAGACAGGTTGGGATATGTGGCTGATTACCCCATTTACGGGGCACTTGCAAATATCAATGCCTTTGCGCTGGGGGCCAAAATGATCAACCCTTATGTGAAGATACATCTGGAGTGGACGAAGGTCAAAGGGATTGATGCCAGAGAAAGGCTTAAACAGGAGGGGATTGTATTTGTGTCAGACAGTGACATGATCACGCCTGAGAAGGCATCCAGGGCATATGGTCTCTATATCCAGAAGGAGGACGGAACCCTGGAAAACCTGGCCACGCCGATCTGGGACTGGGGCAAATTTTATGAACGGATCATCAAAAAAATATTCAGCGGCGGCAGTACGGAATCGGATGCTCAGAAGGGCAAAAAGGCGGTCAATTACTGGTGGGGTATGTCTGCAGATGTGATTGATATTATCTGTTCCAAATCCATGCCGGACGGAACCGCCAGACTGATCGAACTTCTGAAGAATTCAATCCGCGCCGGAGAATTCCAGCCATTTGGCGGGCCGATCTATGCCCAGAATGGTAACCTGCAGTGTGAGAAAGGCGAAACGCTGGGAGCGGATGAGATCATCACCATGGATTGGCTTGCGGAAAATGTGATCGGAAAGGTTCCGGAATTAGATGAATTGACGGAAGACGCCCGGGCGCTTGTGGAGTTTCAGGGAATCAAGGTAGATGAAACCAGCACAGAGAAAAATGCCGGCAAATCAAACGACAGGTCGGACGAGAGCGGGGAGAAGGAATGAAGATCTTAGTGCTTGCCGACCAGAAATCTAAATATCTGTATGATTTTTATGACAGAGAAAAACTGAAAGATGTTGATCTCATCATTTCCTGTGGAGATCTGCCGGCAGTATATCTGTCGTTCTTCGTCACGCTCTGTAATGTGCCGCTTCTTTATGTCAGGGGTAACCATGACGGAAAATATGAGGCGGCACCCCCGGAAGGGTGTATCTGTATTGAGGATGATATCTATGTGTATCAGGGAGTTCGGATCCTGGGGCTGGGCGGTTCCATGGAGTATATTCCGAAAGCGGACAACCAGTATACGGAGCAGAAGATGAGAAGGCGGCTGCGGAAGCTGAGATTTAAATTGTGGAGGAACAAAGGTTTTGACATTTTGGTGACTCATGCGCCGGCCCGTCAGATCAATGATCTGGAGGATCTGCCGCATCGCGGGTTTGAGATTTTCCGGGAACTGATGGAGAAATACAAGCCGAAATTTTTCTTTCACGGGCATGTGCATGCCAATTACAGCAGGAACTTTAAAAGGATAGACCAGTATAAATCGACTACTATAGTCAATGGGTTTGAGTATTATATTGTGGAATATCCGCAAAAAGAGCAGTTTCCGGAGGCATTGTAGCGGCCAGACATTGACATTACAGTGCGGTTTATGTTATAGTCACCATAGTTAGAAATAAATATTATATATCATATATCTTGAAAGGCGGTTTCAGCGTGGGAATTATTATTCGTTGTGCGCGCACCCGTATGCAGGGGCAGTAAAAAGCAGATATATAGTCTCATGGTAATGGGATTTTTTTGCGTGCGAATAAAAGTTTCCATATTGCTTACCGGACAGATGTGATGAAGGTCATGTCTGTGTTGTCTGCCTTATTATTTCGTTTAGCAGGAAGATTCTGTTTATGAGGGTCGTACCTGCTTTTTTACTGCCCTTTTTCGGGACAGGATTCGCTTGTGGGCGAAAGGCACAGAAACGAAAAATAAGGAGGCACGCTATGCGAAAGAGCAGGAGACAAACAGGATATGATTATACAAAACAGGTAACGGATTCACAGAATTTTCTGACAGATTCTAAATTGATCCACAGGATTGTTCGTCTGGCGGACATTCATGGAAATGACCTGGTGCTCGAAATAGGGACCGGGAAAGGCCATTTGACAGAAGAACTTTGTAAAAGGGCCGGCAGGGTCTGCTCGGTGGAGATTGACACGAAACTCATGGAGACTGCCAGAAAACGACTGGCGAAATATTCCAATCTGGAACTGACACCGGGTGATTTCTTACAATATCGTCTGCCGGTGAAGGGCGAGTACAAGGTGTTTGCCAACATACCCTATTTTATCACGACACAGATTGTGGAAAAACTGACGCAGGGGAACCATCCGCCCACGGATATTTATCTGGTGATGGAGAAGGGGGCGGCCAAAAGATTTATGGGAATGCCGAAAGAGACGAGGAAGTCCCTGGAACTTAAGGTGTGGTGGGAGATGAAGATTGTGTATCATTTTCGCAGGGAAGATTTCCATCCAAAGCCATCTGTGGATTCCGTCCTGATACATTTTTCCAGAAAGGGGGTCCCGGATCTTGACAGGGGACAATACCGGGAATTCCAGAAATTTATTGAGCAGAGCATGAAGTATGGCTTGACAGGAAAGGGCGGACCGCTTACGAAAAGACAGGTGTCGGCGGCGTTGAGGCAGGCGGGACTGTATAAGGAACATGAGGACGGTGTCACTCTTTATATACAGTGGCTCTGCCTGTTTCGATATTTCAAGAAAACAGTTGACAAATCCCGCCAGTATAATAAAATTAGAAGAGTATGAGTGGAATCTTATAATCTACGGTCGGAAGCGACATTTTGTACGGCAGATTATAGTGCGATATATGCCGTGTGTGAGTGCGGCGGGAAAGGTGTGGTCAACGAAATGGCAGAAGTGTACAATCACAGAGAAGTGGAGACAAAATGGCAGAAGGTGTGGGATGACGAGAAGGCGTTTAAGACTTCGGATGATTATTCCAAACCGAAATATTATGCATTAGTGGAATTCCCCTATCCTTCCGGACAGGGACTGCATGTGGGACATCCAAGACCTTATACAGCGCTGGATATCGTGGCGAGAAAGAGAAGGATGCAGGGCTATAATGTGCTCTATCCCATGGGCTGGGATGCTTTCGGGCTTCCTACGGAAAATTATGCCATCAAAAATCATATCCATCCTAAGATTGTGACGAAAAACAATGTGGAACGGTTTAAAAAACAGTTGCATTCGTTAGGATATTCCTTTGACTGGGAGAGGGAAGTCAATACCACGGATGTGGCATATTATAAATGGACCCAATGGATATTTTTGAAGCTTTTCAATGCAGGCCTGGCATACAAGACAAAGATGCCAATCAACTGGTGTACTTCCTGTAAGGTAGGTCTTGCCAATGAAGAGGTGGTAAACGGTGTCTGTGAGAGCTGCGGTTCCGAGGTTGTCCGCAAAGTAAAGAGCCAGTGGATGTTAAAGATTACGGACTATGCGGATAAACTGTTAGAAGGACTTGACGGCGTAGATTATATCGAACGTGTAAAAGTGTCACAAAAGAACTGGATTGGCAAATCCACCGGTGCGGAAGTGGACTTTATCTTAAAAGACAAAGAGGACAAGCTGACGATTTATACCACCAGGGCGGATACGCTTTTCGGTGTTACCTATATGGTAATGAGTCCGGAGCATCCCTTTATAGACAAATACAAAGAGGATATCAAAAACTTTGAAGAAGTGGCAGCTTACCGTGAAATGGCTGCAAGAAAATCCGATTTTGAGCGTACGGAGATTGCAAAGGATAAAACCGGCGTGATGCTTAACGGTCTGACAGCCGTAAATCCCGTTAACGGCAAGGAAATTCCCATCTGGATTTCCGATTATGTACTGATGACCTACGGAACCGGCGCCATTATGGCGGTGCCTGCGCATGATGAGAGGGACTGGGAGTTTGCAAAGAAGTTCCATATGCCGATTATCGAGGTAGTGGCAGGAAGCCCTGTGGATGTTCAGGAGGCCGTATATACGGATGTGGCGACGGGAACCCTTGTCAATTCAGACTTTTTAAACGGGCTTTCCGTTGCGGAAGCGAAGCAGAAAATCATTGCGTTTTTGACTGAAAAAGGAATCGGGCACGAGAAGACCAATTATAAACTGAGGGATTGGGTATTTTCCCGCCAGCGTTACTGGGGAGAGCCCATTCCGGTTGTGGAGTGTGAAAAGTGCGGTTATGTGGCGCTTCCCGAAAGTGAACTGCCGCTGGAACTTCCCGAAGTGGAGAGTTATATGCCTACAGACAACGGGGAATCCCCCCTTGCACATATGACGGACTGGGTGAAAACCACCTGCCCGAAATGTGGCGGTCCGGCAAAGAGGGAAACAGACACCATGCCCCAATGGGCAGGTTCTTCATGGTATTTCCTCCGCTATACGGACCCGAAGAATGATAAGGCTCTGGCAAGTCCGGAAGCGTTGAAGTACTGGCTTCCCGTTGACTGGTACAACGGAGGAATGGAGCATACCACGCTGCACCTTCTGTATTCCCGATTCTGGCACAGGTTTTTGTATGACGAAGGGATTGTTCCCTGCAAGGAGCCGTACCAGAAGAGAACCTCACACGGCATGATTCTGGGCTCAAACGGGGAAAAGATGAGCAAATCCCGGGGCAATGTGGTGAATCCCGATGATATTATCCGGGAATACGGCGCGGATACCCTGAGAACGTATGAAATGTTCATCGGCGCCTTTGATTTGAGCGCTTCCTGGTCCGAGGATGGTGTAAAGGGGTGCCGGAGATTTCTGGAGAGGGTCTGGAAATTACAGGATATCCTGACCGATGAAGAGGGCTATTCTTCCGACATGGAAACCCGGATGCATCAGACGATAAAGAAAGTCGGCTCGGATTTTGAAAGTTTGAAATATAATACGGCGATTGCCGCCATGATGGCGCTGATTAACGAGTTCTACAAAAAGGGAGCGGTGACGAAGGGAGAGTTTAGAGCGCTTCTCACCCTGTTGAATCCCGTTGCGCCCCATATTACGGAAGAGCTCTGGCAGCTTACCGGTTTTTCAGGGAAGGTGTATCAGGCAGCATGGCCGGATTATGAGGAAGAAAAAACGGTGGAAGCGTCTATAGAAGTGGCTGTTCAGATGAATGGCAAGACGAAGACGACAATAAAAATTGCCAAGGATGAGGAAAAGGAAAAAGTGCTTTCCATGGCAAAAGAAGCATTGGGAGAAAAGCTGTCCGGCACTGTCATAAAGGAAATATATGTTCCAGGTAGGATTGTCAATCTTGTGGTGAAACCCTGACAGGATAAAAAGGCGCCGACTGTTACATGGTCGGCGCTTTCTTCATGATGTTATCAATTTGTGCCAGTTCTTCCGGGGTACTGTGTTTTTTTATGGCTGCCACCACAGCGGCAATTTCCGATGAGGAAAAAGAAATGTTGTCAGCTTTGGCCTGCTTCATCCGCATTATCATGTACGGCATCATTTCTTTCTGGCTTTTTCCCCTGCCGCCAAAAACCAGGTCGCTTA
>CAYUKT010000126.1:0-7031 GCA_964445285.1 uncultured Bacteroides sp.
AGACCCCAGCGGAAGGAAACTTTGCCAGACAAAGGGACGCATCTGCCGCTCTTAAACCGTCTCGGTCTTATTTCCGGTATCATTTTAAATCTGGGCATTTTATTTTATTTTAAATACTATGATTTCTTCATTGAAAATATAAATCTGGCGTTCCATACGGACTTTAACCTGAAACATATCCTGCTGCCTTTGGGTATCAGCTTTTTTACCTTCCAACAGCTGTCTTTTATCATAGACCGGGCCCTGGGCAGGTGCGAACATTACAGCTTTCTTAATTACCTGACCTTCGTCACCTTTTTTCCGCAGCTGATCGCCGGACCGATCGTACTCTATAAAGAAATGATTCCCCAGTTTGAAGATACATCCAGACGCAGATTTGACGCTTCCTTCTTCGCCAGAGGCATTTACCTGTTTGTATTAGGCCTTGCCAAAAAGGTATTACTGGCGGACACCTTCGGTCTGATGGCCAATTACGGATTTGCACAGACCTTCTCCCTGGACAGTGTCTCTACCATATTTGTGATCCTGGCGTATTCTTTTGAGTTATACTTTGATTTCAGCGGATACTCCGATATGGCGATCGGCCTGGGCAGAATGTTCCATATTGAACTACCCGTCAACTTTAATTCGCCCTACCGCTCCTGCAGCATCAAGGAATTCTGGCAGCGCTGGCACATCACCCTGTCGCGCTTTTTCGTCACTTACGTCTATATTCCACTGGGCGGAAGCAGAAAGGGCAAAACCCGTATGCTGATAAATACTTTTATCATTTTCCTCTTAAGCGGCCTGTGGCACGGCGCTGCCTGGACCTACGTAGCCTGGGGCGCCATGCAGGGACTTCTGGTGGTTTGGGATAATCTTGGGATCATCGGCATTCAGGGACGGGAAGAAAAACGGCCTTCCCGCTTCCATATCCCCCCATGGCTCGGTTGGATCTTTACCTTTACGCTCTTTAACCTCTCTCTTTTCTTTTTTAGAAGTGAGAGCATGCTGGGCGCATTGCAGTTGTTCAAAAACCTGTTCTCCGGCAGCTATACTGGCAAAATATACGAAGTTGCCGCACAGCTGGACATTTCCGAGATTTATATCATCAAACAGGCCCTGGACATCGCTGTTCCAGGCATGGTAAACCATATATATCTAATCTTTATGTTTATATTATTCGCCCTGGCGTTCTTCCTAATCTTCCGAAGAAACGCCTATGATCGGGCAACCAATAACGAACTGACCTCCGCAAGGTGCTGGGGAATCTGCATCCTCTTCACCTGGTGCGTCATCTCCCTCTCACAAGTAAGCACCTTTTTGTACTTCAACTTTTGATAGCAATGAGCAGTGCTAAAGCATAAGATGACAAATTGGCTGCTTGCAGACAGATTTGTCAGATTGTGCTTTAATAGGGCGAATGCCCGGAAGCGAGGAAACCGAAGGTTTTCGAGCTTGCACTGCGAAAGCAAACGCAAGGGCAGATGCTCGGCGGGGACAACAATTTAAATGAGGAACCACCATATGGAACAAAAATTTATTAAATCATTTTTTATAAGAACAATCATCCTCCTGGCAGCGATCATAACGGCAGTGACAATTTTCGACCCTTTTTACCACTACCACAAACCTCTGCCCGGTCTTAAAGCCGTGCTGACCGACAAAGAATACCAATGCGTAGGAACCCTGCGCAATTTTGATTACAATGCGCTTATCGTAGGTTCCTCCGTCTGTGAGAATTATAACAATGGCTGGTTTGACCAGGGTTTCAACTGCACGACCATCAAAGCAATCCGCTCCTATGGCGCTACGGCTGACCTCTGCTATCTGCTGGATGTAGCATATGAAAATCACGATCTGGATTATATTTTTTATAATATAGATCCTTCTTCCCTGTCCGCAGATACCACTCCCACCTATAAATCCACCGGATGCCCTATGTATCTGTATGACACAAACCCGCTAAATGATTATCATTATGTTCTGAATAAAGACGTCCTGATGGAGAAACTTCCCTATATGCTGGCTTACTCCTTTATCGGCGATTATGATGAGGGCGACTCCTACAACTGGGCACAGTGGAAATATTTTGGCGCTGACCTGGCAACGGGCCTTTACGGCCGTCTGCCCGTTATCAAAGAAATGCAGCCCGAAACCGCTAATGCCGAGGCTCTTCAAGGAAATATCGCACTCCTCACTGCGCAGATAGAGGCACACCCAGAGACCACTTTTAAATTTTTCTTCTCTCCCTATTCCATGCTCTGGTGGGATAACGCCTACCGGACCGGCGAGCGGGATGCCGTAATCTATAATGAAAAACAAGCCGTCAGGACATTGCTTTCCTATGATAATGTAGAAGTATATTTCTATCAGGATGACAAAGAAACCATCGTCAATCTGGACAATTACATGGATATGATCCATTTTTCCAAAGATATCAATAAACAGGTCTATGAGAAACTGGCAAGGGGTGAAGAGAGACTTACCCTGGAAAATTATGAAGAACGCCTGGATGGGATGTATGATTTATCAGAAGAGATTGTGCAGACAGAGATTTTAAGGTATTATAACTAAAGCAATTAGCTTCACAAAATTAACAAATCGAGCAATCTCGATTGCGAGTTCTGCTTCACGGACTCGAATAAGCAGAAACGTTTTAAAAACAAAAGAAGGGAGACTGCCATGAAATTTATTTCTTGGAATGTGAATGGATTAAGGGCCTGTGTGGGCAAAGGATTTTTGGACTTTTTTAAAGAATCAGATGCTGACATCTTCTGCCTGCAGGAAACCAAATTGCAGGCCGGTCAAATAGACTTGGATCTGCCGGGTTATCATCAATATTGGAATTATGCAGAAAAAAAGGGATATTCCGGCACCGCTGTATTTACCAAAGAAGAACCTTTAAATGTTTCTTACGGAATCGGTATTGAGGAACATGACCATGAGGGTCGTGTGATTACCTTAGAATACCCCGATTTTTATTTTATCACGGTCTATACACCTAATTCCCAGAATGAGCTGGCTCGTCTGGACTATCGCATGAAATGGGAAGAAGATTTCCTCGCTTATCTGAAAAAACTGGAAGAGACTAAGCCTGTCATTTTCTGCGGTGATCTGAATGTGGCTCATAAAGAAATTGACTTAAAGAATCCCAAATCCAACCATAAAAATGCCGGGTTTACAGATGAAGAACGAGGAAAATTTACGGCTTTAATGGAGGCCGGCTTTATCGACACTTTCCGCTATTTCTATCCGGATTTGGAAGGTATTTATTCCTGGTGGTCTTACCGCTTCAGCGCCCGCGAAAAGAATGCAGGGTGGCGTATCGATTACTTTATCACATCATCTTCCTTAAAAGACCGATTGGAAGACGCTGTCATCTACAAAGACATCCTGGGCTCCGACCACTGTCCGGTAGGATTACTATTACATTAAGGCCGTCAAAGAAAATCTACGGATTCCACCTTATCCGACTTGGTTATGATTTCATAAATATCTGTGTTCTCCATTCCTTTACCGGTATGGAGAATCAGATATGCCGAAATACTATCTCCAATCTTAGAGCTGCTAATCTCCATAGAGTCCACTGTAATACCGGCAGCTTTCAAATCCTGGATGATCACATGCAGATACCGACTCTCTTCCAGATCAATGATCACATTACAATACCGGGAATTTCTGGTGGCAAAACGCTCCACGTAAGGAAGGACATGCAGGGAGACGAGCATCACCAGCGTAATCAACACACCACCTTCGACAAATCCGATCCCTACAGCCAGACCAATCGCGGCACTGGCCCAAAGTGTGGCCGCAGTCGTCAATCCCCTGACGCGATGATTGGAAATGATGATCGTTCCCACACCCAGGAAACCAACCCCGCTGATCACCTGTGCCGCCAGCCGGTTCATATTGGCAAGTCCCGGAAAATGAATCTGAATATACTGCTCCGTCAGCATAATTAACGTGGCCGCCAAACAGACCACCGTCATGGTCTTCGTACCTGCACCGCGATGTTTCATCCCCCGATCCAAACCGATAATACCGCCAAGAAACATAGATACTACAACCCGTATGATAAGATTCTGCATTGTCCATTCTGAAAAGTTACCGATCAACCTCTTATCCTCCCTATACTTTTCGCCAACTGTCATTTTATCCGGCTGCCTTTACGACATCCCAAACATATTCCTGAGCGGATTAATCCCTTTTGCCTGTTCTAAAATCATAACTTTCTGTTCCAGAAGATAAGCTTCAAGCCTGCCGACTTCTTCTTTGGTGAAACCTTCCGATTTCTCAATCTTTGCATCCGGCACAATGCCCTCCGCCCAGTCCCTGCCGCGCAAAAAAGATACCCGCACAAAAAATCTGCCGTCTTTATGCAGCATACCCGTCACCAACATATTGACATCTTCCGGAATCTGAGACTGCAAAGCCGCATCTCTTTTACCACTTTCCAATTCATCGTTTTCCCTGATGATTTTCTTTTTTATTATTACTTTTCCGTCTTCCATTTTTATATGCATACTCCGTTTTTAATGTTTATTCCCGCGAGCAACGAGCCAAAGGACTTGCTTAAAGGCAACCTTTGGTTGGCTTGGACATTTGGCGACTGCCATGAGGGTCAAATACCCTGCCCCTTGGGGCGCTTCAATCTTGATGCCCCGTTGCCTGCGGCGGGGTCTTTGACTGACTATATTACTATCATACAACGAACAAAACAATTTGTCATGTAAATAACTAGGCAAAAGTTGTCAACGAAAATAACTCCATATGGATCTTCCAGAAGCCTGCGTGGGACTGGAAACCTTCGCGAAAGAGTGCGACAAAACAAGTTTTTATAATCTAAATTTAAACAAGGCCGGCTGTACAGCCGGCCCATTCATATCTCTCTTTCCATGCATCCATTAAACTTTCTCTACAAGTTCCCGTATCTCATTCATATCAGGCATCACGCGAAGCGCCCCCTTACGGGTAGTGATAATAGATGCCGCCGCGTTCGCAAAAGTCAGCATCTCGCGCAGCTTATCCTCATCCAGATCATCCAGACCGTACTGCAAAATATAATGCAGACAGCACGCTCCAAAGGTATCTCCCGCCCCTGTGGTCTCTATCGTATGTTCCTGCAGAAACGGCGCCGCTTCCACACGTAAATCTTTATAATAGGCACGGCTTCCCTCTTTTCCCATAGATAACACGACCAACGGAATGTCAAACTCCTGTTTCAGTTTGCGGATACCGGCATCATAATCTTCTTCCCCGGTAAACCACTGGATCTCATTATCGGAAATTTTCAGGAAATCACATTTGGACAGACCATAAGCAACCTGCTGTCTGGCATCCTCTAAGGATTTCCACAAAGGTTCCCGCAGATTAGGATCAAAAGAAATGACTGCCCCGGCCGCCTTCGCTGTTTCCACCGCTTTTTTCGTAGCGCGCCTGACTTCCTCATGTGTCATCGACAGTGTCCCAAAATGAAATACTTTCGTATCCCGCAATAAATCCTCCTGTACTTCTTCCTCCCGAAGCATCATATCTGCGCCGGGATTCCTGTAGAAGGAAAAGTCCCTGTCTCCATCAGGAAAAGTTTCTACAAACGCCAGAGTGGTCCTGACTTCTTCATCCATTATCAGGTTGGAAGTTTCAATCCCTGTCTCTGCTAATATTTCTTTCAGACGGTTTCCAAAAATATCCCGTCCGACTTTGCCGATAAACGCCGTCTTTCTTTCCAATTTTGCAAGCATGGCCAGTACATTACAGGGTGCGCCGCCGGGATTGGCTTCGTAGATTGGATTTCCCTGTCCACTGACTCCGTTTTCCGTAAAATCAATTAACAGTTCTCCAAGTGCAGTTACGTCATATTTTTTCACTTTTGAATCCCCTTTCTTGCCATGATTACGGCTCATCTCTTAATCTAATGTATACTTCACAACATCCATCAATACTTCTCCATCGGCATAAAATGAGATTCCTTCCGCCGCAAGATCAGTATACATGGTGGCGCTCAACACATGCTCACCATCATTCACAAACACTTCCACACTGAATCTGTCCAGTATGATCCGCATTTTTATATTACCATCTTTATTATGTACCTGACAACGGCGCTGATGAATAATAGCCCTTCTGGAGCCTGAAAATTTCCTGTCTATTTTGACAATGGATTCATAAGGCCTGAAACTGATGGAAGTATGGTATATATCGTTCTGCGCGAACCTCACGGCAAATTTACGATAAATATTCTCCTCATCCGCAGGACGCAGCGTCAGCTCCATATCCACTTTCCGGCCTTCCACGCCGGCAAGTTTCACCACATCATGGAACGTAACATTTTCATGTCGAATTTCTTCCCCCCGTAAATCTTCTAACTCGTGTACAGGGTTCTGATACAACCGGCCATCCCGTATCGACAGCTCCCTGGGCAGGCTCATCTGGCCAAACCACGGCTGGTCAGGTGAGTGAAGATTACAGGTATCCCAATTCTGCATCCAGCCGATCATTACTCTCCTGCCATCCGGCGTAAGAATCGTCTGTGTTGCATAAAAATCAATCCCGTAATCTATTGCCTGATCATGTTCTTCCGTAAAGGTATCGGTCTCTTCATCATAGGAACCGATCAGGCACAAGGTTCCATTCCCGTTATGATATTCAAATCCCTGCGGCAGCATATCCATGGGGCTGGTAAGCAGCACTGCCTTTCCGTCCAATTCAAAGAAATCCGGACACTCCCACATCATGCCGTAACGTTTATGATTAGCCGCCAATATTTTATCATACCGCCAGTGAAATCCGTCTTCACTGCCAAACAGCAGAATCTGTCCGTCTCTTTCCGGCGTACAATTCCCCACAACACATCGATAAGAACCGTCAGGTTTTTTCCAGATCTTGGGGTCACGAAAATCAAATTTACTCCCATTATCGGGCAGATCCTCTTTGGTCAGTACCGGATTACCCGCATATTTTTCATAATCTATCCCGTCACCTACCGCCAGACATTGTGTCTGCACATCACGCATGCTGCCGTCCGGCTGTGTCTCTCTGGCAACACCGGT
>CAYUKT010000127.1:0-6973 GCA_964445285.1 uncultured Bacteroides sp.
TTTACGCCCTGGTGGGTATCGCCGGACTGTATATTATCACATTCTATATGTATATGGGCGGTGTGGAACAATCTCACGAAGCATAAGACAACAGGCAGAACAAAAGAGCTCTGGTTATCAATGCCGGGGCTCTTTTATACTTCTATCATACTGGAAATGATGGTTGAAATACAAAAAATGGAATAGTATAATAAAGTAACTGTGTGGTTGACCAGGTGTGCCTGACCGTGTAGATGGAGTTTTGGGAAGGAATGTGGGAAAATGACGGTATTTGATACGGTATTGCTCAATGTATATAGAACACGGGTATTTCTGCCGCTTTTAGTGATCGGTGTGCTGTTTTTTGTGCTGCCGGGGTTTCGGCGGGCGGTAGATAAAGTGACAGGCAGCGTGTCCCGGCTGAGTACAGGTACTATGGCGGCGGTGTTGTTTGTTACCACATTTTTGCTCGCTGTTCTGGTCTGTTATGACGGAAAAAGCTGGGGCGGGGACTTCAGCCAGTATTTTGCACAGACCAGGGCGCTTTCAGATCATGCGGTAGCGGATTGGTACGAAAAAAATATCTTTATCATCAATACTTCCGCGGAGGGAATCGGCTCCGATGTTTATCCTTGGTTCTGGTCTATTCTGCTATTGCCCATGTACAAGATTTTCGGATTTTATATCCCGCTGTTAAAACTGTATGAGGCATTGTATTTTGCGGCCGGTATGATCTGCCTCGTCTATCTCTTAAGAAGACGGATGCAGGGAAGGCCTGCTTTTCTGATCAGTCTGGGGATTGCCTGTAACGTTTCCTTTTTAATATATGTAAATACGGTGGAATCAGATCTGCCCAGTATGTTTATAATACTGCTGACGCTGAATATCATAGAGTTATATCATCAGGATACTGAAAAACATGACACGCTGCGCAAGGTTTTGCTGGGGATTCTTGTGGGAATTTTGATCTTTGTATCCTGTGAGACCAAGACCATGAATAAGGCACTGCTTCTTGCCCTGCTTGCCTATGATATGATAATGATTGGAATATTTTTGGTGAAGACATTAATTACCAAAGAAAAAGTGTTATATCCAAAAATATGCCTGCGTAAGGGATTGATAATGGCGCTGCCGTTTATCAGTTATATGGTATTGGCTAAAATATTTTATTCTTACCTTCCCAAGAGCGGCGGTACCTATAATGATTATTTTGAGTTTACGATTGGCAGGTTAAAAGAAAATATCAGCGGCTATTTTGAAATCCTTGGGCAGATGGTGTGTGCGACTTCCCGTCCGCTGGTCGCTGTGATCAGTTATACAGGGGTGTCTGTCCTGCTGATTCTGGCAATAGCGGGGATGATTCATAAATGGAAAGAAGAATTATATCTGCTCATCTATATCGGCGGTATGATGTGTATGCTCCTCTTTTATGACTATATGGGCGCAAGGTTCATCTTTGCCATATATCCGCTGCTTCTGCTCTTTGCCTATTGGGGATATCTCTTTTTGAAAGAAAAATGGAGTCAACACAGATGGATGGAATTGGGGGAACGGTTCGTCAAAGACAGTTATTTCCTATATATGATATTGCTGTTTGTATCTTTTGCCGCAGTGGCTTTTTCCATTCAGACTGGGCGTTATACCCTGCGGCAGGCAGATTCCGAATATGCCCAGGAATTTTATGCGTACATCAATGAAAATATAAGCGATGATGAGGTAATCTATTTCTTTAAGCCCAGGGTCCTGTACCTGTACACGAATGTTTATTCCTACAATTGGTACAATGAGATTGACCATATGGAAGCCGCAGACTATATAGCAGTCTGCGAGGAAGACGGGTATGACCGCGTACATGCATATGCGCAGGAATATGGCACATTGGTGTACGAGAATGAAATGTTTTGTCTGTACGAATTATGATCGTCTGCATAATTTCTGATTATAATGCAGGTAACGTCTGACAAATTCTGGATATTTTTGTTTGGACATGAGCGCCTGGCCCTTTTTTAGATAAATTGTGGAGGCATCGTATTTGGTGATATAGTATAAATTCACCAAGTAGGCCCTGTGCGGCCGGAAAAAGTCCTCTCCTGCCTGTTTTTCCAGATCCTTCATCTTACCATAGTACTCGATATCGCTATTTATGGTATGAATCATGATCTTGCGGTCGTAAACCTCGGCGTAAACAATGTCCTTCAAATGTATATTGATGTGTTTGCCGCCTGTGGTGATCAGGATACCAGGAATATTCCGGACAGGGGAACTATCGAAAACCTGTCTGCGGGCATTTTGAAAAACCTCTGTAAATTTATCCATTGAAAAAGGCTTGATCAGATAATGAAATGCCCCTACATCAAAAGCTTCCAATGCATAATCTGCAGTGGCGGTTACAAAGATGATGATTAACATTGTATCCTTGCGCCGTAGTCTTCTTGCAGTCTCCATACCATCCATCTGCGGCATCTGGATATCCAGAAACAAGATATCCGGCAGGACATCCTCCCGCAGAAGCGCCGCACCGGATGTATAAGAAAGTATGGTATCGTCCGGATAGAGAGATTTTATTTTATCTCGAATATACTCTCTTGCAGCTTTCTCATCGTCACATATTCCAATCCGCATATTGTCATCCCTATCCCGGTATATAAGTATATGATAAGTAATGATATAAAGACACCTGTGTGCTATCATCTGACTCTATTATAGCGAAAATCGCCTATTATTGGTGATAAAGGACGCCAATGAGACATTTTATGTTGTGAAACATATTACAGCTTTTCTTTGTCGATGAGGACGCCATCCCGCCAGATCCTTTCCAAATCATAGAAAAGACGGTTTTCCCGGTCAAAAATGTGGATAATGACATCCTGGAAATCCATCAGGATCCAATTGGCGTTCTGATATCCTTCCATCTGTCTGATATGACAACCCTGACGGCCAAGAACTTCCGAAACATTGTCAGCCATTGCCTGAATCTGGCTTTTGTTGCTGCCGTCCGCAATGATAAAATAATCCGCGATGGTGGAAATATGGCTGATATCGATAATACGGATATCTTCTGCCTTCTTATCTTCCAGCGCATTTACGGCAAGTTTTGCGATTTCGTTTGTGTTCATATAGATTATTCTCCTCTAATCCTTTTGTAATATTGATAGGTTTCTTCCGTCATATGGTCGATCTGTCCATCGGTGGTCTTCAGATAAGCCAGTGTGCTCTCAAGAATTCTGGACATTGCCTTATCCAGATCGCGATAAGCCAGCTGACGGATTGCTTCCAGATCGGTCACATGTTTGCGTCCGGGTTCGATATAATCGGCAATGTACAATATTTTTTCCAGTTTGCTCATCTTCGGACGGCCGGTGGTGTGAAAGCGGATGGCATTTAAGACATCCGGATCTGACACTTTGTATCTGGTCTCGGCCAGATAGGCGCCCACTTTTGCGTGCAGAAGCGCGGAAGGGTTGCCTCGTTCCACTACGGATATGTCCAGATGGTTTTTCTCACAGAGGGCTATCTGTTCTTCCCCTTTTAGGGGTTTGGCACAGTCGTGTAATAAGCCAGCCGTCATGGCGCCTTCTATATCCGCTCCATGGGCCATAGCCAGGCAGGCAGCCGTATAGGATACCCCCAGAGTGTGAAGATAACGCTTGGAAGACAACTCCTGTTCCATGGCTTTGCGAAGTTCATTTAAGTCCACTTTGTTTTTTTCACTCATATGGATTTCCTCCTGTCAGTTTTGATATGTCTGAGCGATCATTGATAGAGTTTATGATCGTAAATATAGGTTTCGACTGCTTCCGGTACCAGACCGCGGATGGAGAGTCCGTCTCTTACCCTGTCCCGGATCATGGAGGAAGAAATGTCCATGGCATCAATCCCTAAAAGGGAAATTTTAGCGCCGAATTTCTCCTGCAGATAAACAATCTGCGTATCCATATCCGCCGGGGATTTATCATCCCGCACGGCAGCCAGGACATGGCAGTTTAGAAAGATCTGCTCCGGATTCTTCCAGTGTTCCATGGCCCACAGACTGTCTGCCCCTAGGATAAAGTAATATTCGGCCGTTGGATCATCTGCTTTTAAGTCTTGAAGTGTCTCAAAGGTATAAGTGTTTTGGGATTTGTTTACTTCAATCATGGAGAGACGGAAAAACGATATATCACAGATGGCCAGGCGTACCATATCACATCTGGTCTCTGATGGCAGCACTTCCTTTAAGTTCTTCATGTAAGGGACTCCATTTGGAATAAACAGCACTTCCTCCAGTGCAAACTGTTCCTTTGCCCTTCTGGCAATCGCTAAATGTCCTAAATGGATGGGATTAAAGGTTCCACCCATGATTCCGATTCTTTTCATCTGCCATGATACCCCATTGTACTTTTATAAATTTCTATGTCTGCCTGTGTCATACATAAAAAGATTCGTCTATCCGTAACACCTATGCTTTTGGCAGAACAATCTTCGGTTTTTTCTTATCTGGTTTATACAGGATAAATTTTCTGCCGATCACTTGCACAACCTGGGAGTGGGTTCGCTCTGCCACCACCTGGGCAATCTCTTTCGGATCATCCAGGCAGTTTTTGAGAACAGCAACTTTGATCAGTTCCCTGGTGTTAAAACATTCTCCGATGGCGGCAGTGACCTCTGGCGTCAGACTGGATTTACCCACCTGAAAGACGGGATCCAGGGTACTTGCCAGGCTTTTTAAATAAGACCGCTGTTTACTTGTCATAGTTTCCTCCAATTCGTTAAATTTATGAGTCGTGGCGGCTGTCATTCAAAATATGATATTAATGATAATAATCGAATGACAGACCATACATCCTGACGGTGTTTCCCTCCTCAATGCCCAGTGCTTCCAACTGTTCCAGTATGCCGTTCTTTTTCATAAAATCCTGGAAGAACTTAAACCCTTTTTCGGATTCTAAGTTCGTGTAAGAAAGCATTTTCTCGATGCGGGGACCTTCCACTACATATTCATCCGCCTTCGCATCGTAGACCACCGTAAACGGCTCCGTATCCATGTCGAAGTGATATTCCGGGAAATATTCCTGTTCAAAAACAACAGGCGCACTATCCAACTCTGCAAGCCTGTTATTGATGGCATACAGAAGTTCCCGCAGTCCTTTGCCGCTGATGGCGGAAATGGCATAGACTGGGATGCCCTGAGGCTCAAACTCGTTCCGGATGGCCGACACCGGATCATCCTCACCATAGATCATGTCAATCTTGTTGGCGGCGATGATCTTTGGACGGGAAGACAGTGCGGCATCATAGGCTTCAAGTTCCTTGTTGATGGCGTAGATGTCCGCAATGGGGTCCCTTCCTTCCGTGGAAGCCGCATCGACAATATGGACGATCAGCTTCGTCCGTTCGATATGGCGCAGAAACTCATGACCAAGCCCTACACCGTCCGAGGCACCTTCAATCAGGCCGGGGATATCCGCGATGACAAAACCTTTGGCGTCATCTAAGTCCACCACGCCCAGATTGGGATTCAGGGTGGTGAAATGATAGTTGGCAATCTTTGGCCTGGCATTGGTCACTTTGGATAAAAAGGTGGATTTACCCACATTGGGAAAGCCTACAAGCCCAACATCCGCAATGACCTTCAATTCCAGGATTAAGTCCAGTTCTTGAGCCGGCTGGCCGGGCTGTGCGTATTTGGGGGCCTGCATGGTGCTGGTGGCGTAATGCTGATTGCCGTTGCCGCCTCTGCCACCCTTTAAAAGAAGGAATCGGCGATTGTCTCCGGACATATCAGTGATGACTTTGCCGCTCTCAGCCTCCCGGATCACAGTACCTTCCGGCACTTTAATAATGATATCTTCCCCGTTTTTACCGGCACAGTTCTTCTTGCCGCCCTCCTCGCCGTTTGTGGCGCTGTATTTACGGATGTGACGAAAATCTGTAAGGGTATTTAACCCTTCGTCCACCTCAAAGTAAACGCTGCCGCCGTTGCCGCCGTCACCGCCGTCAGGGCCGCCGTTCGGCACATATTTTTCCCGGCGGAAGGATACATGTCCATCTCCGCCTTTACCACTCTTTACGTGGATTTTTGCGCGATCTGCAAACATAACTGTCTCCTAAATCTGAAAAAAAGCCCCAAACACCTAGATGTTTGGAGCCGTTTCACTGGTCTTATTTCTCCACAGGATATACGGAAGCCTGCTTCTTATCTCTTCCTTTTCTCTCGAAACGAAGAACACCGTCAACCAAAGCAAACAGCGTATCATCACCGCCGATACCTACATTATTGCCGGGATGGATTTTGGTTCCGCGCTGTCTGTATAAGATATTTCCTGCTTTGACGAACTGTCCGTCAGCTCTCTTTGCACCTAATCTTTTAGCCTCGGAATCACGACCGTTCTTGGTGGAACCGACACCTTTCTTATGCGCAAAAAATTGAAGGTTCATATTCAACATGGTATTACACCTCCTCAAATGTCAATTTACAATGTTTTTGCCCGTACTGTTTTTCAATCTGACTTAAGCCGAGCACCAGAGAATCCATGAGCACTTTTGAGGACTCCTTTATGGGCTGTTGTCCAAACATGCATTTGATATGACCCGCCCTGGCGTCTTCTTTTACCTGCATCGGTTCTTTCGTGATCTTCTCGAAAGAATTGATGGTGTTGATGACCAGCATGGAAACTGCCGCACAGACGATATCTTTACCGCTGTCTGCGTATCCCGCATGGCCGTCACAGGTAAAGCCGCGATATTCCCCGGTTGTTGTTTTATGAATCGTAATTTTGGTCATTATGCATTGATCTTGTCGATCTGAATCTGCGTATACGGCTGTCTATGACCATTTTTCTTGTGATAACCGGTCTTGCGCTTATACTTGTAAACGATGACTTTACGGGCCTTACCCTGATCCATAACGGTTCCGGTCACGGTAGCGCCTGCTACATCGCCTGCAACTTTAAGCTCCTTGTCGCTTACCGCGATCACCTGGTCGAATGTTACAGTCGTACCCACTTCAACATCG
>CAYUKT010000128.1:0-6954 GCA_964445285.1 uncultured Bacteroides sp.
GGCCTGCCTGGTTGTGGGCAATGTGGTGCTGCGTGACAGACAGCACCTGGCGGAGGATGGTATCCTGATCGTGGTGTTGGCGCTGGATTCCCACAGTGACCAGCTGGTGTCAGGTCCGGATATTGTATCCAGGGGATTTGTTTATGTGAGAGAATCCGATGAGCTTCTGGATGAGGCGCGGCTGCTGGTGAATGAGGCCGTGCAGGATTGTCTGGACAGAGGCAAGACCGACTGGGGCAAACTAAAAGGTACGATCAAGGATGTGCTCAGTGATTTTGTCTGGAAAAAGACCAAGAGACGTCCGATGATACTGCCGATCATTATGGAAGTATAGATAAGACCAGGATTGGGCAAGGTACTTTTAAGGAGGAGCCAGCATGTCAGACAGCGAAATGAAGGAAGCGATCAAACAATTTGCAGATAAGATCATGGAATCAGATACTTATAAAGAGTATCTGTATCAGAGAGAAAGAATTAAGAAACAGCCGGAATTGTATGATAAAGTAAATGAATTTCGGCAGCGGAACTTTGAACTTCAGAATGAGACAGATGAGGAGGAACTGTTCGACCGGATGGAACTCTTTGAGAAAGAATATGAGAAATTCAGGGAAAATCCATTGGTGGATGATTTCCTGAGAGCGGAACTGGCTTTCTGCAGGTTGATGCAGGAAGTGGATCTGCTTCTTGCCGAGGCCATAGATTTTGAGTTGTAGGGAAACTGCCCCGGCGTGAGGAAGAAGGGATTACTATGAAGATTATGTCAGTTATCGGGGGCATTGCTGAACTTATTATCAAGATAGCGGCCTTTGTGTTTATTGTAACGTTTATTTTCAAGACGGCCACCACAGCTTATGATTATGGATACCGGGTATTTGCGGAAGAGCCGGTCACGGTGGGAGAAGGCAGGACGATCAGTATCTATGTGGAGGAGAATGCTTCTGCCAAAGAGATTGGCGATATGCTGCAGGAAAAGGGGCTGATCCGTGATGCGAAATTGTTTGTGGTCCAGGAACTGTTGTCTGAGAGCCACGACAAGATACAGCCGGGTATTTATGACCTGAATACTTCCATGACAAGCCAGGAGATGCTTACGCTGATGGCCACTGTCCCTGAGGAATTGGAAGAACTTCCAGGCACCACCGTACCGAGTGTGGAGGAGATTACCGGTATCAGCGACAATCCCGATGTCGATGACGAAGACGATAGTACCGGGGAAGAGGGAGAGGAAGAAGACTCCGGGGATGATACACCGGAAGAGGAAACCGGGGAATAGACATGCAGAGGAAGGAAGCGTGAGGCGAAGAAGACTCACGATGGGAGGATGACAGGTCATGATAACAGACGAGCGTATGAGGGCATTTATTGATTCCCTGGAACCTGGTAATACTCCTTTTTTAGATCAGATAGAGCGTGAAGCGAATGAAACCAATGTGCCGATCATACGCACGCAGACGCAGGGACTGATCAAGTTTCTGCTTGCGGTGCAAAAGCCCATGTCCATCTTGGAAGTGGGATGTGCCATTGGTTTTTCTGCGTTATTGATGAGTGAGTATGCACCGAGAGGCTGTCAGGTTACGACCATAGAGAATTATGAAAAGAGGATTCCCATTGCCAGGGAGAATTTTAAACGGGCGGGCCGGGAGGATCAGATTACGCTGCTTGCGGGGGATGCGGCGGATATCCTGAAAGAACTGGCAGGGCCATATGATTTTATCTTTATGGATGCCGCCAAAGGGCAGTATGTGAACTTCCTGCCGGATGTGGTGAGGCTTCTGACGGCAGGCGGTGTTTTGCTTTCCGATAATGTACTGCAGGACGGGGACGTGATCGAGTCCAGGTTTGCGGTTACGCGCAGGAACAGGACCATTCACAGCCGGATGCGGGAGTACTTATATGAGGTAAAACACCATACGCAGCTGGAGAGTGTGATACTGCCGGTGGGGGACGGTGTGACTTTGAGTGTGAAAATGTGAAAGTATGAAAGTGCGCAGAGGATTTCGGGAAATGTAGAAAGATGAACAGTTTCTTTGCCGAACGTATAGGAGTTAAGAGAGGTTTAATATGAGAAAGAAACCGGAATTGCTGGTGCCGGCCAGTAGTCTTGAGGTGTTAAAGACCGCGGTGATCTTTGGGGCGGATGCGGTCTATATTGGTGGAGAGGCTTTTGGTCTGCGGGCCAAGGCTAAGAATTTTACCATGGACGAGATGGCAGAGGGGATTGCCTTTGCACATGCGCGGGGGGTGCGTGTGCATGTGACAGCTAATATCTTGGCCCATAATGATGATATGGAAGGAGCCAGAGACTATTTCCGGGAGTTAAAGGAACTGGGCCCGGATGCTCTGATCATTGCGGATCCGGGGATGTTTATGCTGGCCCGGGAAATCTGTCCGGAAATAGAGATTCATATTTCCACACAGGCGAATAATACCAATTATATGACCTATCAATTCTGGTATAATCAAGGGGCGAAGCGTGTGGTTTCTGCCAGGGAGCTTTCTTTGCAGGAGATCAAGGAGATCAGGGAGCGGATTCCGGAAAAGATGGAGATCGAGAGTTTCATTCACGGCGCCATGTGTATTTCTTATTCAGGCAGATGTCTTCTGAGCAATTATTTTACGGGCCGTGACGCCAATCATGGTGCCTGTACCCATCCCTGCCGCTGGAAGTATGCGGTGGTGGAGGAGACAAGGCCGGGAGAGTATCTGCCGGTCTATGAGAATGAGAGGGGCACTTTTATTTTTAACTCCAAAGACCTGTGTATGATCGAGCATATTCCGGAACTGATTGATGCAGGGATAGACAGCTTTAAAATAGAAGGAAGAATGAAGACGGCACTCTATGTGGCGGCTGTGGCCCGCACCTATCGCCGGGCGATCGATGATTATTTTATATCGGAAGAAACATACAGGTCCAATATGGACTGGTACCGGGCGGAGATTGCCAAATGTACTTACCGGCAGTTTACCACAGGTTTCTATTTCGGAAAGCCGGATGAGACGACACAGATTTATGATAACAGCACTTATGTCAATGAATACATCTATCTGGGTATTGTGGGCAGTCTGGAACCGATGCCGGAGATAGGCGGTGAATCGGACGGAGAGGATGGGAAGAGCCTGTGTGCCCGTATCGAACAGCGCAATAAATTCAGCGTGGGGGACGAGATTGAGATCATGAGGCCGGACGGCACTAATATTCCGGTCAGCGTGCTTGCCATGTACAATGAACAGGGAGAGGCGGTGGAGTCCTGTCCGCACTCGAAACAGGTGATCGATGTGAGATTGAGTAAGACCCCGGATGTCTATGATATTTTGCGTAGTAAGATAGTGTGAGAAATGCGAAAAGTCCTTCATGATAGAAGCTACATAAGAAAAATGTAATTTGGGAGAAAATTTATGACATATATGTCGTTTTTGTTTTATGTATTTGTGCTGGCAGCAGTGGTGTTGTATTATATAACGCCCATGAAAGGAAGATGGGTGATCCTGTTGGCCGGCAGCCTCTTCTTCTACTGGCAGGCAGTAGAAACGCCGGCCGGGATGGCGGTGATCCTGATCACTATTGCAGTCGCTTATGGCGCCGGTCTTTTACTGCAGAAGGTGAGAAAGAGGAGTGTGCTTGCCATTGCGATTCTGCTGATGATTCTTCCGTGGCTGTGTATCAAAAACGGTAATTACGTTCTGGAAGTCTTGTTACATAAAAATGCCGTTTCCTGGATTGTTCCGGTGGGCATTTCTTTCTATACCTTACAGATCATTTCTTATCTGGCGGATATCTATATGGGCAGGATCGAGGCCCAGAGAAACCCGGCCAGGTTCACGCTTTACGTGATGTTTTTTCCACAGATCGTACAGGGCCCTATTCCCCGTTATGGCAGGCTGGCCGAACAGCTCTACACCGGACATTCCTTTTGTGAAAGGACAGTGGTGGGCGGCTTTTACAGGATTTTGTGGGGCTTTTTCCTGAAACTGATGATCGCGGATAAAGTGGCAGTGGTGGTGGATGAAATTTTCGGCCTTCCTTACCAATATACAGGCTGTTACGTCCTGGTGGCAGGGGTGTTGTACAGCATACAATTATATGCGGATTTCGCGGCATGCATCTCCATTTCCAAAGGTGCAGCCAATCTGTTTGGCATTGAACTGGCGGACAATTTCCATCATCCCTATCTGGCAGTCTCTGTAAAAGATTTCTGGCATAGGTGGCATATATCTTTAAGTGAGTGGTTGAAGGACTATGTCTATATCCCCTTAGGCGGCAGCCGCAAAGGGCGGGCCAGGACGTATATCAATCTGATTCTCACATTCGCGGTCAGCGGTATCTGGCACGGCGCCGGCCTGCGCTTTATCGTCTGGGGATTAATGCATGTGGCCTATCAGATCATCGGGCAGCTGACCCAGGGAATACAGCGGAAGGCGGCAGGGATTTTAAAACTTGACGAAGCTGCGGGCGCCAGAATATGGATACGGCGGGCATGGACGTTTCTGTGTGTGATGATGGCATGGATTATTTTCCGAGCGGAAAATCTGCGGACAGGTTTACAGATGATAGGCGGTATATTCCGGGTACATAATATATGGATCTTTACCAATGATGCGCTGCTTGCGCTGGGGATTGACTGGAAGGAGTGGATTGTTCTTCTGGCTTCCATCCTGCTTCTCTTCGTGGTTAGTTTGAAACAGGAGAAAGGAGTTTCCTTTTCGGAGAAGATTTTCCGGCAGCCTCTTTATATCAGATGGGCATTATATCTGGCGGCCATCTTCGGTATCATGACCTTTGGGGCTTATGGCATGGGGTATGACTCGCAGGCATTTATATACGGGGGATTTTAAGCTATGAAGAAGAATATGGGTTTTGCCCTGAGAGCGGCCGGCTTTATCGCGGTATTTGCTGTCTGTTTTCTAATTTATACCAGATTGATCACACCGAAATTTTTTACGGACATTGACTGGCCTACGACTACTACCTATGCCGGTTTTTATGAGCTTCCCAAGAACACGGCGGATGTGCTTTTCTTAGGAAGCAGCCATGGAGTCACATCGTTTCTGCCGCAGGAACTATACAACCGGTATGGGATCACCAGCTATAATCTCAGCTGTGAACAGCAGGGCATGGTGACATCTTATTACTGGTTAAAGGAGGCGCTGCGCTACCAGTCTCCGAAGGCGGTGGTTCTGGAATGTTATTTTTGTTTTCCCTATATGGTGGACGAGCCCCTGAACACGGAGGAGAGTTATACCCGAAAGGCTATTGATTTTATGAAATGGTCTCCTGTCAAGGCGGAAGCCGTCAAAACCATCTGCGAGGTGGATACCAGTCAGGATGTGTGGAGTTACTATTTCCCCAATGTACGTTACCATACCAGATGGGAAAATCTGGACAGGAATGATTACCGATACCGGGAAATGGCAGGCAGGGCCGGGCTGAAAGGGTTTGCGCCCCTGTATTTCCATCTGGGAGAAGAAGGAGAAGGCTTTGTGCCACATGAGGCCGGCGAGACAGAGGAATGTGCTGAAATGGCGCCTTTGATGCGGGAGTATCTGGATAAGATCAATGAGCTGTGCCGGGAAAACGATATTGCTCTGATCTTGACGATCACACCAGCCATGGCGGCAGATCATACAAAGTGCAATGCGGTGCAGGCCTATGCGGACGAGGAAGGACTTACTTTTATCAGCTTTAATGAGCAGGATGTCTATCAGCAGATGGATTACCAGATGATGGTGGATAATTGTGATAACGGCCATCCCAATATATGGGGCGCCGTGAAAGTCACCGATTATCTGGGCGGAGTGCTGCAGGAGCAATTCGCCATAGAGAGTAAAGTACAGCCCCAGTGGGAGGAAACTAGGGAAGATTATGCCTTTATCATGGATATGTGCAGCCTGGACCACACCGGGGATATCGATACCTATCTGTCGGCGCTGAACCATCAGCAGTATTCAGTGATCATTGCTTCTAAGGATGATTTTACCAGCGCTTTAAGGGAATCCACGATCGATCTTTTGAGGCAGCTCGGTCTGGCTGCGGATTTTGCCGGCCAGGAAGGGTGCAATTATCTTGCGGTCATCTCGGACGGCAAAGTGCTGATGGAGGAAGTGTCAGCAGAGCCGATCGAATATCAGGGCGCGATCCAGAATGGATATATGCCAGTGTATGCGCGCAGCATAAAGGACGGCGGGGGTAATGGTCTGGCTTCGGTGATCATTGACGGGGAAGAATTGTCCAAGAATCAGAGCGGTCTGAATATCATTGTATATAATAATCACACGAGAAGAGTTGTAGACAGCGTGTGGTTCAGTACCAATGAACCGGAAAATACCATGGGGCGTTAAGGCGGACAGGATGAAACGCCGAGGCGGTGCAAAGAGAGAACGGAAGATTGTATAATTTAGACAACAGATTAATCAAAGAACTCTTATTTTTTACAAAATAGACGAAAATACAAATAGGGTATTGCAATGTAAAAAGTTTTAGAGTATCTTTATAGAAAAGGTTGTATACAGGTATCCAGAACAATGATGTTCCAAAAAGGTTTATTTTTGGAACATTTTTTTATGAGGAGGAGAAAAAATGAGCGAAACATTTAATGTGGAAGAGATTTTCGGTCAGGATGTGTTTACACTTGGCAAGATGAAAGAACGTCTGCCGAAAAATGTGTACAAAGAAGTGGTAAATGTCATGAACCGCGGCGGTGAACTGACTATGGACACTGCGAATGTGGTGGCCAAAGCTATGAAAGACTGGGCCGTGGAGAAGGGTGCTACGCACTATACACATTGGTTCCAGCCGTTGACTGGTATTACAGCGGAGAAGCATGATGCTTTCGTGGCGCATCCCGATGAGACCGGCAAGATGATGACGGATTTTTCCGGCAAAGAATTGATCAAGGGCGAGCCGGATGCCTCTTCTTTCCCGTCCGGGGGACTGCGGGCGACTTTCGAGGCGAGAGG
>CAYUKT010000129.1:0-6931 GCA_964445285.1 uncultured Bacteroides sp.
GATTTTTGTTTGCAAGAGGATTTTTTATCCGCGCTGACCGAAGATGTCGATATTTTGTTTCTTGCAAACCCTAATAATCCTACTGGAAATTTGATGAGTAGGGAAGAATTAAGAAATGTGCTTTTTCATTGCAGGGATAAGGGGGTTTATGTAGTTCTGGATGAATGTTTCATCGAGTTTTGTGGTAAGGAATGTTCCATGCTGCAGGAAATCGAAACATTTTCAAATCTGATACTTGTCAGAGCATTTACGAAAATATTTTCTATTCCCGGAGTTCGACTGGGGTATATGATTTGCAGTAATTTGTTGTTGTTAGAGAAAATTGGAAGGCAGTTACCGGAGTGGAATGTTTCAGGCTTTGCACAGGCAGCAGGATATGAATGTGCCATGCAGACAGCGTTTGTAGAAAAGACAGTTACTTTTATCCGGAAAGAAAGACAATTTTTAGAGGATGGGCTGAAACAGGCAGGCTTCAGGGTGTTTCCGGGTAAAGCAAATTTTCTCCTGATTTATTGTGAGCAGCCATTATATGACAGATTGTTGGAAAAGGGGATACTGATTCGGGATTGTGAAAATTTTAGGGGATTGTCAAAAGGATTTTACAGAATAGCAGTAAAGGACAGAAAAGAAAACGAGGATTTGTTGAAAGCGATTGGAGAAATAAAGTGGAATTAAAAAGTAAGATAGAGCGTTTGCCTCCGGAAGAAATTGAAACGAGAAGTTTTGAAATCATAACGGAAGAACTTAGGGAAAGAAGGATTTTACTTCCGGCAGAACAGGAAATGATTACCAAAAGAGTAATACATACCAGTGCAGATTTTGATTATGCATATACCATGACCTATTCAGAAAATGCAGTATCTATTGCCAAAGAACTCTTAAAAAATGGAGCAGATATTGTAACAGATACCAATATGGCACTATCAGGAATCAATAAAAAAGCATTAGCGAAGCTGGGAGGGTGTGCCCATTGCTTTATGGCAGATGAAGATGTGGCAAGGCTTGCAAAAAAGCGGGGAGTAACAAGAGCTGTTGTCAGTATGGAAAAGGCGGCAAACATTGAAAAGCCTGTTATTTTTGCAGTAGGTAATGCACCCACTGCCTTGATACAGCTATACGAGATGATGCAGGAAGGTAACTGGCATCCGGCATTTGTGATAGGTGTTCCGGTAGGTTTTGTAAATGTAGAGGCTGCGAAAGAGTTGATTATGGAAACAGAAGTGCCGTATATCATAAACAGAGGAAGAAAAGGCGGTAGTAATGTAGCAGCAGCTATATGTAATGCACTTTTGTATGAGTTGACAAGGTAGAAGCATGAAGCACAAAGCTGCGGGCAATGGAAAGGGATAGAATGCGATATGGATTTACCACAGGAAGTTGTGCGGCGGCAGCATCAAAAGCGGCAGCTTATATGCTTCTGACAGGAAAACGGAAAAACGAAATTACAATAGAGACTCCCAAAGGGATCTCATATACAGCGCAGCTTGTAGATATTAACCGCAATGAAAACGAAGTCAGTTGTGCAGTGAAAAAGGATGGCGGAGACGATCCGGATATTACAACGGGTGCCTATATTTATGCAAAAGTTTCTTATAGAGAAAGTTCAGAGCAAAAGATAGAGATTGATGGCGGAACCGGGGTAGGCAGAGTGACAAAGCCGGGACTGGATCAGCCGGTTGGGAACGCGGCAATTAACCATGTTCCGAGACAGATGATAGAAAAGGAAGTGATGCAGGTCTGTCGGCTGGTAGATTATCAAGGGAGCCTGCGGATAGAAATTTCAGTACTGGATGGAGAAAAACTGGCGGGACAGACTTTTAATCCAAGACTCGGAATAGCAGGAGGTATTTCTATCTTAGGAACCAGCGGAATTGTAGAGCCTATGAGCAATCAGGCAATTATTGATACCATTAGGATAGAGTTAAACCAAAGAAGGATACAAGGATTTGATTATGTTGCAGTTTCACCGGGTAACTATGGACTGGATTTTATGAAAAAAACCTATGGTTATGACTTAGATAGAAGTGTAAAATGCAGTAATTTCATCGGGGACACCATTGACATGGCGGTAGAATTAGGATTTCAGAAGCTGCTTCTTACCGGGCATATTGGGAAGTTGATAAAAGTGGCCGGCGGGATCATGAATACCCACTCCAAGGAGGCAGATTGCAGAATGGAACTATTAGCGGCATTTTCTGTGAGAGCGAATGTGGAAACAGAAAAAGTACGACAAATATTAGATTGTGTTACCACAGAAGAAGCGGTTCATATTTTGGAGGATAGCGGGAAATTAAGGGCTGTTATGGAAACGATAGTAAAGCGTATATGTTTTTATTTGGAGAAGCGCGCCAAGGGAAAGATTCAAATTGACTGCATTCTATATGCAAATGAATTTGGAGAACTGGCGAAAAGTAAGGAGGCAGCAAAATGGTTTACTTTGTTGGAGCTGGAACAGGCGCTGTAGATTTAATTACAGTGAGAGGAATGCGATTATTGGAGCAGGCAGATGTGATTATCTATGCGGGTTCTTTGGTGAATCCGGAACTGCTGCAATATGCAAAAAAAGAGTGTGAGATACATAATAGCGCAAAACTTACATTGGAAGAAGTTATGGAAGTTATGCAAAAAGCAGAAGCGGAAGGAAAAATAACGGTAAGACTGCATACGGGGGAGCCGAGTATTTATGGAGCGATCAGAGAACAGATGGATGAATTGGACAGACTTGGGATCTCTTATGAAAGCTGTCCGGGGGTGAGTGCCTGTTTTGGAGCAGCAGCATCTTTAAATATAGAGTATACCTTACCGGGAATATCGCAGTCCTTAATTATTACACGAATGGAAGGCAGGACAAAAGTTCCTGCAAAAGAGCGTATAGAGAGTTTTGCCGCACATCAGGCATCTATGGCAATTTATCTTAGTACCGGGATGTTGAAAGAGCTAAGTGTAAGATTGGCAGCTGGTGGATACAGTAAAGAAACTCCTGCGGCACTTGTCTATAAGGCAACGTGGCCGGAGGAGGAAGTATATATTTGTACGATTGAGACCCTTTATGATACAGCAAAAGAACATGGAATTACAAAGACAGCACTTGTTTTGGTAGGAGAAGTGATCACACACCAAAACTATAAAAAATCAAGATTGTATGCGGCTGACTTTTCTACAGAATTTAGGCAGACAAAGGAAAAGTGAAGAATATGAAGTTAAGTATTATCAGTTTTACAGAAAATGCAATATTACTTTCTGAAAAAATTGCGAAGCTAATGGGTGGTGCAGAATGTGTCTTATATACCAAATGTGGGATGTACTCTCAGGAACGACAGACAGTACGGTTTGTCACACAAAGTATCGGAGAATGGGCAAAAGAACAATTTGAAGAAGCAAATGTATTGTTCTTTATTGGAGCCTGTGGAATAGCCGTCAGAGCAATTGCACCTTATATTATGGACAAGCTTTATGACAGTCCGGTTTTGGTAATGGATGAAAACGGACACTATGTAATTCCGCTTTTGTCCGGTCATGTGGGCGGTGCGAATGAACTTGCTGTTTCTATTGCAGAAAGAATAGGAGCAGAACCGGTTATTACCACAGCAACGGATCTTAATAATAAATTTGCAATAGATTTGTTCGCAAAGAAAAATGGACTTATCATTGTGAACAAAGAAGGGATTGTAAAGGTATCATCAAAGGTATTGGCAGGAAAAAGCATTGCCATGTCTGTAGAGGAGGGACATTTAGAAAAAAATGTTAAATTGCCCAAAGGGATAGAATTGGTAGAATATCCCCCTTTACAGAAAGTGGATGTTGTGATCACTTCTGAGGATAGGGAGTTTGAAACAGCCATACTCCTTAGACCGAAGGAGTATGTGATTGGAGTAGGGTGTAGAAAAGGGAAAGAAGCAGGTAAAATAGAAGATTTTATTATAAGTCATTTACAAAATGTCGGGATTTCTCCTGTTCAGCTATTCGGTATGGCATCCATTGATGTGAAAAAGGATGAGCCGGGGCTCCTCACATGGAGTCACAAAGAGAGAATCCCGTTTATCACATACACAGTAGAAGAGTTAATGTGTATAGAAGGAGACTTTCATAAGTCTGAATTTGTAAGGGAAAAGGTTGGCGTAGATAATGTCTGCGAAAGAGCTGCACTTAAGATGTGTGAACCGGAAGGCGAGCTGATATACGAAAAGCACACAGAGAAGGGAATGACGATCGCGATTGCCAAAAGAGATTGGAGAGTGAGCTTTGATGAGAACTAAAATATATGTAGTCGGTATGGGACCGGGGAAGGAAGAAATGATGACAGGGGAAGCTCTGTCTGTATTGGAGCAGGCAGATGTAATTATTGGCTATATAGTATATTTAAAGTTACTTGGTGAACGTTTTCGGGAGAAAGAGCTATTGTCAACTCCTATGCGACAGGAAAAAGAAAGATGTCAGCTTGCTTTTGCAGAAGCGGAGAAAGGGAAAAAGGTGGCCTTCATATGCAGTGGGGATGCAGGAATTTATGGGATGGCATCGCTCATGTACGAGATAGGAAAAAGCTATCCGGATATTGAAATTGCAGTTATTCCGGGTATTACAGCAGCAAGCAGTGGCGCAGCGGTGCTGGGAGCACCATTAAACCATGATTTCTGTGTTATCAGCCTGAGTGATCTTTTGACTCCGTGGGAGAAAATAGAAAAAAGACTGATTGCGGCTGCAGAAGGAGATTTTGCAATAGCAATATATAATCCCTCCAGTCATAAGAGAAAGGATCATTTGCAGAGAGCTTGTGATATTTTGCTTTCGGTATTAGAAGAGGAACGAGCTTGTGGTTATGTAGAGAATATCGGAAGAGAAGGAACAAAGGCAGTAACCTGTAGCCTGAAGGAATTAAGGGACAGAGAAGTAAATATGTTTACTACAGTGTTTATTGGAAATGCAGGAAGCGAAATCGTAAATGATAAGCTGATTACAAAGCGAGGCTATCAAGTTGAAAGAGATATTAATATTTGCGGGAACAACTGAAGGAAGAAAATTGTCTGAGAGTCTGACGGTATCCGGAATTACGCATACGCTCTGTGTTGCAACAGAGTATGGAGAGATTGTGTTAAAAGAGAATCCTTTTATGACCGTTCATCGTGGAAGAATGGGGGAAGAACAGATAAGAGAATTTATCCGGAATGGTAAATATGAAGCAGTGGTGGATGCAACACATCCTTATGCAGATATTGTTACTAAGAATATAAAGTCAGCGATGGAAGGAATGAATATTCCCTATTTGCGTTTAAAAAGGGAACTTAATGATTCACGGAAAAAGAATAATGTCACTTATTTTGAAACCAATGAAGCGTGTGCAGAGGCATTAGAGAGGATTCAGGGAAATATTCTCCTTACTACCGGAAGTAAGGAGCTGTCAAAGTATTGTGTCTCTGAGGATGTAAAAAGCAGACTTTTTGTAAGGGTCCTTCCGGGAATGGAAAGTTTGTCACTTTGTATGGAGCAGGGGATTAAGGGGAAGCAGATTATAGCAATGCAGGGACCATTTACAGCCGAAATGAATGAAGCTATGATTCGACAGTATGGAATTGCATGCCTGATTACCAAACAAAGTGGCATATCCGGCGGATATCCTGAAAAATTAGAAGCTGCAAAGAAAGCAGGAATTTCTGTGTTCGTTATTGGGCATCCGGGAGAAGATGCAGGGTATTCTTTCCATGAAGTATGTAATGAATTGGAAAAAATCTGTCAGCAAAAAATAGAGATAAAAAATGAGATGGAAATTACTCTTGTCGGAACTGGTATGGGAAATAGAGAAAATTTGACGAAAGAGGTTTTTGATAAGATAGAGGAAGCAGATATTCTGCTCGGAGCGGAAAGAATGCTTAAGCCTTACAGAACAAGAATAGAGAAAAAACCTTTTTATCTGGCAAAACAGATCATTCCGTACTTACATGAAATCCAGAAAAAATATTCTATGGAGAGTTTGAAGGTGGTTATTCTGTTTTCTGGAGATAGCGGTTTTTATAGTGGGTGTCAATCTTTATACTATGCCCTGCAGGAAGAAATAAATACAGGACGGCTTCAAGCATGTATCCGTGTTATGCCGGGAATCTCTTCGGTAGCTTTCCTGGCTGCCTGTATCGGGGAAAGCTATCAGGATGCGGCTATTTGCAGTATGCATGGAAAAGAACTGTATAATCTTGCACGAAGAATTAAAACAGAGCAAAAGACATTTGTGATTATGTCCGGTGTGAAAGATGTGAACAGATTGGGAGATGCTTTGATAAAAGCAGGAATGACTGAGAGCGAAATTATTACGGGCTGTCAACTGTCTTATGCCGAGCAGCAGATTAGAAAAAGGACACCAAAAGAGTGTTTAGAGTTAAAAGAAGAAGGACTATATACTTGCTTCGTGAAAAATCCTAATGCAATGCACAAAAATTTGACGCATGGAATTTCAGATGGGGAATTTATCAGAGATAAGGTGCCGATGACAAAGGAAGAGGTAAGGGAAGTCAGCATTTGCAAACTAAAATTGTATCAAGATGCAGTTGTTTTTGATATTGGCAGCGGGACCGGTTCTATTGCAATGGAAGTGGCAGGACTTTCACCGGATATACATGTATATGCTATTGAGCAGAAGAAAGAAGCTGTATCATTGATTTTGCAGAATAAGGAGAAGTTTCAGTTCGAAAATGTAACGGTGATAGAGGCGAAGGCACCGGAAGGTTTACAGGATTTGCCTAGGGCAACACATGCCTTCATAGGAGGGAGCGGAGGAAATCTAGAGGAGATATTGCGGGCATTATATGGAATGAATCCCAAGATGCGGGTTGTTATCAATGCTATCAGTATGGAAACAATCTGTGAAATAAGAGAGATACTGACGTTGTATCAAGTAGAAAATGAAGAAATTATACAAATGCAGGTCAGTCGGGCGAAAGAAGCA
>CAYUKT010000130.1:0-6892 GCA_964445285.1 uncultured Bacteroides sp.
AGCTGGATACATGAAAAAATTGATGCCGGTACTAATCGCGATCGTCCTTATTATTGTGGTCGCGGCAGCAGGGTTTGGAGCGAAACTGTTGGAGAAATATTCTTATTCTAAAGAGCGGGCGGACCTGACAGAATATTTTGGTGTCAGGGGTGCGGATGATGTGCCCGTGATCTTGCAGGATGAACGGATTGAAGAACATGCGAAGCTGTGGGACGGTGTGTGTTATTTTGATCTGGCCACGGTGCATAAATATTTTAATGATAGATTTTATGAAGATAAAAAAGAAGGGCTTCTTCTCTATGCCCTGCCGGATCAGGTGGTCAGGACGCAGATAGGAACGGATACCCTCACGAAGGGAGAATCGAGCGAGGCCAGGGGATACGTGATTGCTAGGTATGAGGGGGACATGCTCTATATTGCGGCGGATTATGTGAAGGAATACGCCAATTTTTCCTATGAGCTCTTTCGTGATCCCAATCATATGCAGGTCTATACGGAGTGGAACGAGAGACAGGTGGCAACGATTGCCAAGGATACTCAGGTGCGCTATCAGGGCGGGATTAAGAGTGATATCCTGACAGACGTGAGCAAGGGTGATGAGGTGGTTGTATTAGAAGAGATGGAGAACTGGTCGAAGGTAAAGACGCAGGATGCCTTCATCGGTTATGTGGAAAATAAGAAACTGGAAGGACAGAGCGCACAGACTCCGGTTCCGGTGACGGATTATGTGGAGCCGGTGTATGAGTCCAATACAAGAGATCATAAAATAAATCTGGCATGGCATGGCGTGGGCGGTGTGGACGGCAATGAGACGCTTGATGGGATGCTTGCTGACACGAAGAGTATCAATGTGATATCCCCAACCTGGTTTACTCTGGTGGGTAATGAGGGAGATTTCAGCAGCTTTGCGACACAGTCCTATGTGGATAAAGCCCATGAAAGGGGACTTGAAGTGTGGGCATTAGTAGGTAATGTGGAGAGCGTGGATGTGGACATGTACGAGGTACTTGCCGGCACCACCAACAGAACTCATTTGATAGACGGCCTGATCAATACCGCGCTGGAATATGGGTTGGACGGTCTCAATATCGATTTTGAAAATATCAGTCTGGATGCGGGAGAACCCTTTATCCAGTTTATCAGGGAACTCTCCATTCCCTGCAGGGAACACGGCATTGTGTTGTCGGTGGACAATTATGTGCCCATGGGCCATACGGATCACTATGACAGAGCCGAGCAGGGGCTTGTGGCAGATTATGTGGTGATCATGGGATATGATGAGCACTATGCCGGCAGTGATGAGGCGGGATCTGTGGCGTCCATCGATTTTGTGGAGGGCGGTATCGCCGACACGGTGGAGCAGGTGCCGGCGGAGAAGGTGATCAACGGGATTCCTTTCTATACAAGGATATGGCAGACTTCAGGCACCTCTGTTTCCAGTCAGGCAGTAGGTATGGACAAGGCTCAGGCTTATATCGCGGATCACGGTATCACGACCAGATGGGATGAGGAGACCTGTCAGAATTATGGAGAGTATCAGTCCGCAGACGGCTTCTGTCAGGTATGGCTGGAGGATGCGGAGTCGATTCGCGTGAAATTGAATATCATGCAGAAATATGGGATCGCAGGCGTGGCAGAATGGAAGCTGGGATTTGAGGAACCCTCTGTCTGGGATGTGATCGAAGAGTATATGAATCAATAATAAGCGTGCGCCCGCATTTTTCCGGGAGACCATTCATATGATTGAAGTAAGGCAATGGTGTCGGGAATGAGTTTATGAAATGGAATAAACCGGAAAAGAACGAGGGGACGATTCGGGTGGTCTTATGGGCGCTTATGCTGCTCAGCGTGGGATTTGCCGTGCGCGGGGGTGTCAAGATGGCTTCTTCTGGGCGGGTAGAAACAGTGCCGGAAAGGCCTTGCGTGATCATTGATGCCGGGCACGGCGGAGCGGATCCAGGTAAGGTTGGAGTGGACGGAAGCCTGGAGAAAGATATCAATCTGGAGATAGCCAGAAAACTGCAGAAGTTTCTTGTGATGGCGGACGTGGAGGTGGTGCTGACCAGGGATTCTGATGCTGGGCTTTATGAGGAAGGTACACCAAATAAGAAGGTACAGGATATGAAGAACCGGGTGAGTCTCATTGAGGAGAAAAAACCTGATCTCACGGTCAGTATCCACCAGAACAGTTATCATGAGGAATATGTCCACGGCGCACAGGTTTTTTATTATGCGGGCAGCGAGGAGAGCAAAGAGCTGGCGGAGCGGATACAGCAGGTTATGGCGGCGGAACTGGATCCTGATAATACCAGACAGGCCAAGGCAAATGACAGTTATTATCTATTAAAAAAGACATCCTCCCCGATCGTCATTGTGGAGTGCGGTTTTTTGTCAAACTATGAGGAAGCGCAGAAGTTATCTTCTGCTATTTATCAGGAAAAAGCTGCCTGGGCGATTCATCTGGCAATTCTGCAGCATATAAACAGCCGGAAATGAGGATAAAGGAAGCGGACAGACGTGGAGACCAGAATAGTACGGGTAGAGGAAGAACATATAGATCAGGAGGTAATCCGGAAAGCCGGGGAGATCATACGGTCCGGCGGCTTGGTGGCCTTTCCAACGGAGACGGTGTATGGTCTGGGCGGAGATGCCTTAAACCCGGCATCTTCCCGGAAAATTTATGAGGCCAAGGGCAGGCCTTCCGATAATCCGCTGATCGTGCATATCGCCAGGTGGGAGGCGCTTTCGGCCATTGCGAAAAATATACCGGAGGAGGCGGCCAGACTGGCGCAGGCTTATTGGCCGGGACCGCTCACCATGATCTTGGAGAAATCGGATCTGGTGCCGGCAGAGACCACGGGGGGCCTCAATACGGTGGCAGTGCGTATGCCTTCCCACAAGACGGCGCTGGCCTTTATCGAGGCGGCGGGCGGTTATGTGGCGGCTCCCAGTGCGAACCGTTCTGGCAGGCCCAGTCCTACCCTGGCCAGGTATGTGGCCCAGGATCTATCCGGTAGGATTGAGATGATCATAGACGGCGGGGATGTGGAACTGGGGCTGGAATCTACGATCGTGGATCTGACTGCCGGGACGCCTGTCATCCTGCGTCCGGGTTATATCACCAGGGCGATGCTGGAGGATACTCTTGGGCAGGTGGAGGAGGATATCACAATCCTTCGTGATGACAGCGGACAGGCCCCGAAAGCGCCGGGTATGAAATACAGGCATTATGCGCCGAAAGGGGAGCTGACTATCATTTCCGGACCGGAACGGGTGGTGACCGATTATATCAACGCACGGCTGGATCGATGCCGTGCCGAGAACAAGAAAACGGGAGTGATCGCTTCGGATGCAACGGTTTTTGCTTATCGTGCCGATGTGTGCAAGAATGGCGGAAGCCGTTTGGATGAAAGTGCGCTTGCAAGACGGCTCTACCGTATCCTGCGGGAATTTGATGACGAGGATGTGGAAATAATATACGCAGAGAGCTTTGAGGGCGCCGGTGTGGGACAGGCTGTGATGAACAGACTTTTGAAGGCGGCGGGCCACAGGGTGATAGAGTTGAAATAACGCGGATTTTAGTGTAAGATAACAGGAAGAAGGCAGTAACGATATTCATTTTATTGCAAAGAAAGTCTCTTATGAAGGAGGAAAAGTATGATAGCGATTGGCAGTGATCATGGCGGATTTGATCTGAGACAGAAAGTGATGGCGCATCTGAAAGAGCGGGGATTCGAGTACAAGGATTATGGATGCGAGGATAAGAGTTCCTGTGACTATCCAATCTATGGCGCGGCAGTTGCCAAAGCGGTGGCTTCCGGGGAATGTGACCGGGGAATCGTCATCTGTACCACGGGTATCGGCATTTCCATGACAGCAAATAAGGTGAAGGGGATACGCTGTGCGCTCTGCGGCGACCCGGTGTCTGCAAGACTGACAAGAGAGCATAATGATGCCAATGTACTTGCCATGGGTGCGGCGATCATTGGGGAGAGTGTGGCGCTCAATATCGTGGATATCTTTTTGGATACGGAGTTTTCCGGGGTGGAGAGACACCAGAGGAGAGTAGATCTGATCGAACAATGCTAAGGTCGGAGGAAACATATGGAGAGAAAGCAAAAACTGGCAGCTTGTCTGGCTCTTATTTTGCTGTGCAGCGTTATGCCCTTCTCCGTACAGGCCACGGAGGAGACCAAGGAAAAAATCCGTCAGGCGGAGCGGGAGAAACAGGAGACAGAGTCCCAGCTTGACCAGACGGAGGAAAACCTGGAAAAACTGAATCAGCAGCAGAGTTCCCTGCAGGGGGCGCTGTCGACTTTGAATACGGAATTGACGCAGGTGAGTAATAACCTGAGTGAGCTGGAGCAGAGCATCATTGATAAAGAGGCCGAGATTGCAGCGCTTGATGAGGAGATTGAAGTAGTGACGGCAGAGCTGGAAGAAGCGATTGCGCTGAAGGACGATCATTATGATACGATGAAGCATCAGATTCAGTTCATGTATGAGCGCGGCGACTTTTTATATATGGAACTCTTTTTTTCTGCGGGCAATTTTTCGGATTTTTTGAATAAGAATGATTATATTGAACAGCTGTCCTCTTATCAACAGAAAGTTCTGCAGGAGTATAAGGATTCCCAGGCGGCCATGGAGCAGAAACAGGCGGAACTGGAACTGGCGAAAGAGAAGCAGGAAGAAAACAAGGCGGAACTGGATGAATATAAGATTCAGGTAGTGGCGGAACAGAGCCGTGTATCCGGCCTGGTCAGCCAGACTTCCAATTCCATCCATGCCACGGCAAGCCAGATTTCCGAGGCGGAGGCGGAAGCGCTCGCCTATGAGCAGAAAATTAAAGAGCAGGAAGAAAACCTGACGGCCCTGCGCGCCAAGCTGGCGGAGGAAATGCGTATGGCGGAATTGGCTGCCCAGTCCAGCTGGCGTGATATTTCCGAAGTGGATTTTGCGGAGGGAGACAGGTATCTTCTGGCCAATCTGATCTACTGTGAGGCCGGGGGAGAACCCTATGCCGGTCAGGTGGCCGTGGGATCGGTGGTGATCAACCGTGTATTGAGTTCTGTCTATCCTGATACTGTAACGGGCGTTATTTATCAGAATAAGCAATTCTCTCCGGTAGGCAGCGGCAGACTCGCGCTGGCATTGGCGGAGGGCAGGGCAACAGCCAGGTGTTACCAGGCAGCCGATGAGGTGATGAGCGGCGCCACCAATGTGGGAAATTGTGTGTATTTCAGGACACCGATAGATGGGATCACTCCGAAATACAGGATCGGAGGACATATATTCTATTGAGTTGCATATTGTGCGAGAGGGGATTGCAGCTTTTCGAATCCATTGTCATAGATGATCTGCAACAGGTGGTTTAAATGAAGAAGTGATTTTTTGAGCATAGCATCGGTGAGCAGACCGCATTCCTGCGCAGTGACAAGTTCATCGATGTCAACGACTTTGACAAAGCCATTCGGATAGACGATCACATCTACGAGAAGATCTGTGACTATGTAGGTGTCTGTGTCGGCATTGTAGTCATAGTCAACAATATCGCAGTACCAGTACAGAAGTGAGTTGTCTTCCCGATAGAAGCGGCTCACTTTAATACCTTCCTGCAGGTAGTAACAGGAAAAACCGTGATGGAGGTCTTTGCGGGGCTTTAAGGTGTTCCAGCCGGTTACGATGATTTTCTCATCGCGGTGCAGCACCCTATCGTCTTTCAACAGTACACATTCTTCCGGAATCAATCTTTTACGGTATAAAATCGGTCCTGCCATACTACCTCCCCATGGGTAAAGAAAACATGAAATAACTTCTTACTCGATACGTTACACTTATGACGGTCAAAAGTCAATGTAAATTGTTCTAAATACTTTGATTATTTATCTCATTTTCACAATAATACTGGACATAAATACCAAAAGTGGATATAATTTTAATGTTAGATTTTATTGGGGAAGGGACGTATTTTGAAATATAACAGAAATGTCTACCAAGCGCTTATGATGATAACCCAGTTTGGTATCAATATGCTGGTCCCTATCTTGCTTTGTTCTTTTGCAGGAATGTTTATAGATCATAAACTGGGAACTTCCGTCTGGACTGTGGCGCTGTTTTTTGTCGGTGCGCTGGCGGGATTTACCAATGTGTTCCGTTTTGCAAAAAGGATTTATGAAACACCGGCGGTTACCCGCAGAAGGCGGACGGACAAAAGCGGTGAGGATAAACAGAATGCCGGCAAAACAGCAGATGACAGGAAGAACTGATAGAAACGTGGTGGATGTGGTTTATGAAAAGGAAAATAGATCCGACATTGTTTGAACTCTGTCTGGGAATCTTTTTATATGGAGTTATTTTTGAGATCATATTGCTGTTTTTTTCAAGGGAGATTTCTTACAGCCTGGGGCTGTGGATCGGGATCGTACTTGCTATGATGGGTTCCGTCCATATGTGGTGGTCTTTGAATCGGGGACTCGACATGGCCGAAAAGGATGCCGTAAAGAGTATGGGCGTCAATAACATCATACGTTATCTGGTTTTGGTTCTTGTGACCGCTATACTTATTTATACGGGGTTTGCTAACCCTATCTTTACATTTTGCGGCTATATGGGTATGAAGCTGTCGGCATATTTAAATCCGCTCATACACAGATTTTGTAGCAGAAAAACGGCCAAGCAGCCGGAAGATGCTGTATGAGATTTTGTGATTATAAATATTTCTGATATTGTATTTTATTATATAGGAGATTTCTCCGCTTATCCGAGGCCGCGGAGCGGATCTCGCAAAGTTAATTTGCGAAGCAAATTTACTATTTTATTGTATAGGAAATTCCACCGCTTATCCGAGGCCGCGGAGCGGATCTCGCAAAGTTAATTTGCGAAGCAAATT
>CAYUKT010000131.1:0-2767 GCA_964445285.1 uncultured Bacteroides sp.
CTCACTTTAAACATGGCGCAAATCACATCCCTGACGGCCCCATATCCACCTTTAACCTCTGAAATGTAGTCCGCCAGCGCCTTTACTTCCTCACAGGCATCCGCCGGACATCCCACGAAGCCGCACAGCTTCATGGGCGCCAGGTCGTTTACATCATCTCCGATATAGCCGATTTCCTGTTTTGCGATCCCATTGGATTCCATAAAATCCTTCAAATATGTAACCTTATCTTTACAATTTTGAACAATATAATCAAACTTCATCTCCCGAAGTCTGCGCATGGTCGCCTGGCACTCACGGCCTGTCAACGCCATAAGTTTTATTCCCTTTTTTTGTGCTGCAAAATATCCTGCCGCGTCCTTCGTACAAAATTTCTTTAATTCATTGCCGTTTTCATCATAGTATATTCCAGCATCTGTCATCGTCCCATCCACATCTATTACCAGATACTGAAGCCGCTGTACGCTCTGCTTATCAAACATAATCTTTCCCTTTTACTCCATCCCTATCTGTTATACAGTGAATCTGTCAAAAATACAAGTTTTATCTGTTTGCGGATATCTTCCAGATACATACGGTTTCTGATATTTTCTTCCTCACCCTTTGTATACTGGCTGGCCATGTAAGACGTAACATAATTATCGTCCTTCTCCTGATAGCCGTCAAATCCGGCAACGTAAACCTGCTCTTTTTCCAGCTTGATCATAAGTTTCAGTAACATGATAACACAATTATCGCAGTTTCCCTTTTCATCAAAACTGAGTTCTGAATAATTAAGGACATTGGCTTCCTCACAGATGTCCATTAGATTTGATGTGATCAGGATAATGCTGTCCTGTTTTTTCTCTTCCAGTGCATCATATCGCATCGCATTGGAACAGAAAACATAATCCTGCTGATAGTCTACCGGGATAAAATTAGCCGCAATGATCAGGGGATCCTGCTCTTGAATAAACTGCTCTATCTGCTCTTTTTGTTTTAATATATTAGCGCCCGGCGCCAAAACCAAAATCTCTCTATCCTGAAAGCGATTCCGAAGCTGCAAAAGCAATGCGGAGTCATCCACTTTGTGATTCTGGAATTTCTGGTATAATTTTTCAATATACGCCTTATCATAGGCGGTCTTTTTATTATCTTCTATACTGGCCAGGATCTGGTTGATCTGCTTCGCCCGCAGACGCCCCTTGCCCAAAAGAAACTCTGCATAGTTACGATGCAGATTATACTTGGCCGAGAGAGCATAGGGCATACTGTACCCCCAGGGTTCTATCTGTTTCAGTTCAGCGATATGATCATCAATTCCATCCAGAATAGGATTGATGTCATAATTTCCCCCCTGCATCTTATTCATATAATCCATGATCAACTCCATGCAGAGATTCCCCGGCGTCCTGCCCATGCCGAGCATGGAAGCATCTATGATGCTTTTACGTCCGCTCGCCTTGATCCCCACAAATTCCTGTGCCAGGGAATAGGACAAGGCCAGATTTTCATGCAGGTGAAGTCCTATCACGATCTCATTATTCAAGTTATGTTCCACCATGGAATAAATCCGGATCAGGTCCGAGCGCATCATAGATCCAAAAGTATCCACAATGGAAAAGGCGTAAGGATGAATCTCATTCACCTTCTTTAGAAGACGGAGCAGATCCTCATCCGAATATCCCATGATATTAATAGGATTACAGAATACTTTATAACCTTTCTCTTTCACTTTCTTAACAAAGGCAAGTCCCTCGTCAATATCGTAATCATGAAATGTCACCCGGACCGCATCAATAGTCTTCCCATCATAGGGTTCCAGTTTATCCACCGTATATTTGTTATGAAGCGCCATTGCGGTAAAAATGGTGTTTCCCTTCTTCTGCGGCAGCACCGGCTGTATCTGCGCACAATTGTTATACAGGGATCTGTTTTTATCATATTCACAATCCCGTAAAAATCCCACCTCTACATAATCGACTTGGGAATCCACCAGCTTCTTGATGATGCTCTTAATGGTATGATGCCCAAAATTCCAATCATTAATATATCCGCCGTCACGCAGGGTACAGTCTAATAACTTGATAAGCGACATTTATTCTCCTCTCTCCTACACAGTCGGGTTCGGATCCTTCATGGCATAAAGCGCCTTCGCCATCTCATAATCATACAAATCATCGATATCCGCCGCCTCACGTTTATTGATCACAAGCTGATAGTATTTGGGGCCATAGTTATAACGCCACTCCCGCACCTTCTCCGTGGGCGCCAGGTCGATACCGTTGGTAAAATGATACATCATCGGCAGTTGTTCGGAGTTCTTGTGCTCCAGTCCCATCTTGAAATTCAGAGGCCCGTTGTCATCCATCAGATAGGTCTGATAAGGAGATACCGTGATCAGGGAATCATATCCTTCCTGCAGTTTTTCAAAATATACTTTGATCGCCTTCTCATACAGATAGGGTTCCACGCAGGGAGATGTCGCACAGGCATAGAGAAGGTGCGCCCCCTCAATGGTATCGCACAGATACTCCAAGAACATGCCAAAGGGCACGGACTCATCCGCATATTTTGTAGGCCGTTTGATTGCCTTGACGCCGCATTTCTCACCGATGGCAAGCATTTCATCGGAATCAGAAGAAACGATGATCTCATGAAGTCCTTTCACCTGTTTCAATTGCTCGATCTTGTGCTGTAATAAATTAGAATCACCGAACGGCAGAATGTTCTTGTTCGGCAGTCTTGTGCTGTTTCCTTTCACCGGTATCACTGCTGTGATTGTCTT
>CAYUKT010000131.1:2867-4015 GCA_964445285.1 uncultured Bacteroides sp.
TTCTAACATCGTCAAATACACATTATATAACGGTGTAATCTTTGTCAATGCTTTTGTCATCTTTTCTGCGGGTCCCATCTTATGATAGTATGTCCGAAGCTGCTCTTTGGTCAGATTATAATAGGGATTTTGCAGCACTTCCTCCGCCATATCCGCAAACTTCACATAGCTCGGTTTCTCCCAGTCGATGGTATATACTTCATCGATCAGTTTCTCGCTGACAGGGAACGGTCTGTCATCCTCATGGGTCGTCTTCTCAAAATCCTCGTATTCTGTTATCTTATCCGCATCCTTTAGGAAAGCCAGTTCGTAATCCGCCGGCACCGGAACGGGAAAGAGCAGATAGCACATCTTCTTTCCAAAAAATGCCTCCACAAAGGTGGAACTGTTCCCCGTATAAATCTTATCGCTGATCATGATCCATTGCTTGACGGACAGATCACCGATCACCTTGAAGTTAGGATATTTTCCTGTCATCTCTTCCGCCTGGGCGCTCTCTTCCCCGGGATGGGGCCTGTAGATAAATACCACATCCGGCCTCTTCTCACAGATGCGGCCCATCCAGTCCAGGATAATCTTCTTGGAAGGGAGCATGCAGTCCTGATAGTAGTACCGCCAGCCTTCCCCGAAACGCCTGCACATTTCCACCAGATATTCCTCAGTATGATGATCGGAGAAATAAGGTGACACAAAGAGGAATATCTTTTTATCGGGACTGATATCATAGTCTTTCAATACATCCTCTTTGGAACGGTAATATCCCCGCAGTTCTTCCCGCAGGAAATCCATGCCCACATGACCGACCAGCTTCACTTTCCTGGGATCCATCTTTGCCACATCAAGCATCCGTCTCCGGTTCATCTCCCCCCAGGAGACACGTACCACTTCTTTGGCCACACCGGAATAATTCTTATAGGCCTTGGTATCCTTCTCATCCATGGGAAACACAATGTTCTCCCACTGCATATCGATCAATTTATCAAACTTGACAAAGTTTTTGGTGTGCCACTCAATGGAACTGTTCTGATAACATGCCATGGTGACCACCACTTTAGTATGATAGATGGGGCGCATGGCTTTGAGCGCTTCCGCATCCTCTATGTGTATGATCTTGGTCCGATAGCCTCTGCGGTCAAGTTCATATTTCA
>CAYUKT010000131.1:4115-6798 GCA_964445285.1 uncultured Bacteroides sp.
CCCGCGCCAATTCGGCTGCAAATGCAGTAAAGTTACGCTGTTCGTCAAATCTTTCATGAAAAATCTCCAATGACCGTCCGCACATTTGGAAATACTCCTCCGTACCATAACATGCTGTCATCCGCTCGACAGCCTGTGCAACTTCCTCCCCGGTTGGCTTCTCCGACAGCAGGATACCGTTGTCGTCCACCATCTGTACAAGTTCTCCCACCGCCGTGGCTATCACAGGCACCCCGAAGGATAACGCTTCCTGCACCGACACCGGCGAACCACCCTCCGTCTCAGTGGTGGTGATAAAACAGCTTACATAATGGTTTTGATAATAAGCAATCACGTCTTCGTTGGACAGCGTCCCGGTGAACTCATACCGGATGTTGGACTTATCTTTCAGTTTTTCCTCAGCCAGCCCGCATAGTGCGTCCAGTTCTTCCCCGCCGCCGATATGCACCCAATGAATTTGGGCATTCGGCACAGATGACAGCCCATCTATTATCCTGTCAATCCGTTTGATCCTGCCTGTACCTGAACAGCTTACCAAAAGCATTTCCTCTCCGCTTCGGGCCTTCCTCCGCTCTTCCACCGTCACTTTCCTGTCCGGTACGCCGAGGCGGTACAACGGATATTTCTCACTATCCTTAAGCTGATATCTGGTCAGGTAATAGTCCTTCGCATACTGCGCCGCAAAAACAAGTCTGTCCACTTCCTTGTCCATCTGCGGTTTAAAGAATTGTCTGCCATAAAGTTCCCGCTCATCGAACAGTTCATACCCATGTGTACGTGCAACAATCCTGATCTGTGGAAACTTATGCCTGTGCATGGTCAATCCAAAACATTTATAATCAAACCAGTAAAAATAGAAAACTGCCTGTGTATCCTTTGTCAGGGAAATCTTTTGCTGCAGTCTGCGGTAAAAAGTCTCCGCCGCCGCACCGAACATCAGCGCCCTATAGATTCTCTGGAGAATCTTCCGGCGGCTTTTTATGATAGCGACAATCTCCGTATAACAATCCTTCTCGCATAGAAAGCGGATGAGGGAACGTAATTTCTCTCCCATACTCTGATTTTTGGAAATCATGCACGCTTTCATCTCCTGTCTGTCTGTCTCATATCCCGCCGCAGCATTCCTTGACGTTGATTTCTTCAAACCGGAATCCTCTGCTGCAGACTTCTTCAATCTGCAATCTTCCAGCACAGGTTCCTTCTCACTGGCATCTTCCGATACCAGCCCCTCCAATCCGCAATCCCCTGTCACCAACTCCTCTGACACACTCTCCTCCGGTATAGACAGTTCCGCGGCAACAATGGATACCTGGAACCTTTCGCATAAATACGGATATTCCGGCTTCACAAAAGAATCCTCGATCGGCCCGTAGGGAAAATCCTGCGTGATCAAATATAAATCTGGTTTCCTACTCTGTTCCATACCCTTGTTGCCCTCATTTATATCCTCAGCTGAAATATTTCTTTACCATGGCCAGCACCGTTATTGCCAGACTCTTTTCCTCCACACTGCCTTCCTGGAACAGGCGCCGGATATCCGCTCTCAGTTTCTCCCCTAAAACGGGATTCTCTATGGAAGCTTCCATATAGTCCTGCATATAGTTCTGAATCCCCGGGTTCTTATCATACCAGTAATCGATGGGATTCATGTTATCCTGATTATCAATATGCACCGCTTTACAGATTGCCTGCCACAGAAGCCGCTGCGTGGTTTTCATCTTCCGGAAAAAGATATGGCTCTCTTTCGGCTTGATGCCGCCCCATTTCTCCCAGCCAAACTCCGCCGCCTGTGGATATTTCTCATGGATCCACCGCAGGTAGATATGATGGTGATTGCGCATATCAAAAGGAAGGGAAAACGCTGCATCCAGCAGATCCACATCCATAAAGGGCGATGCCGTCTCAAGGTACTGCTGCCTGATCAGATAAGAGGAAGATGCGCCCAACATCCCTCTCGTATAAATTCCGAACATTTCCTGACAGGGATATTCCTGTAACAATTTCTCATCAAAGGCATACTGCAGTCTGTCGGAGTGGGCGCTCTGTCCCAGCACCGGTTTCCCGCAGCTGAGCTCTTTATCCGGATAAAGTGTTCCTATGATCGCATCACCGATCATGCCCGTATGCTCAATTCCAAACTGTTCCCCGTTGATCATCTCCAACAGCCGCCTGCCGCCTGTCATTCCCATATAGAGCGCCGCTCCGTTATTCTGGGAGGTCATCTCATCGATATCATACATCCACTTTGCATCGTCCAGCGGTTTAAAAAGATATTCATGTCCAAGCCGCAGGGCAATCTCCTTGGAAATGGTCTCATCCCGGTATCCGGCCCTGCAGTAAGTGACATTGACCTGATCGGTATACCCCAGATCATGTGCCACCCAGGACACCATGCGGCTGTCCAGGCCGCCGCTTAAATCCACCAGATGGCGGTAGCCATACTCCCTGTCCTTCTCAAATTCCCGTCTGACCGCCTCCCGGAAAGCTGCATCAATCTTCTCCACAGCCTCCTCTTCCGTAATGGTTACCGGCACATCCTGTATCAGATGATATCTGGTAACCGCAGCCTGTCCATCCCGGACACGCAGATATTTGCCCGGCAGAAGCCGTCTGATCTGTCTGATAAAGGTGGTGTCATCTATCATATAGCCGTAGGTAAGCATATATTGTGCCGCCAGAGGCT
>CAYUKT010000132.1:0-5402 GCA_964445285.1 uncultured Bacteroides sp.
AGAGCCTTGTAGAAATGTTTAAATTAAAGAAGAGCCCTTCAATGTGACAGTAGGCAGATATAAAATCCATGTGGTACCGTTTTAGCAGTCCGGAGGATTCTTCTACCGGATGTTCAATAGTTTGAACCGCTCCCGTACACAAAGGATATTTGTGTACGGGATTTTTTGGGTATGCATCTGGAAGAAAACCTGTACAATGATAAATATAGAGACCGCAGTGACGGAAGGAGGTAACGACATGATTCCTGAAACAATGAAAGCAGTGGCATGAACCATTCGGAACAGATTTTACGGTTGAGTGAGATTCAGTCTGACTATATACAGAAGCCTATCATTCCCGGAATTGAGTGTGTAGGTGAGGTGGCTGACCCCTCTGACAGTCACTTCCTGAGAGGCCAGAAAGTTGCTGCCCTTATGGGCGGTATGGGACGAAGTTTTCACGGCAGCTACGCAGAGTATGCGCTGCTTCCTGCGCATCATGTATTTGCGGTACGGTCCAATCTGCCGTGGGAAGAAATGGCTGCCGTACCTGAAACCTATTTTACTGCGTGGGGTTCCCTGTTTGAATGCCTGAACCTCATGCCGGAAGATACACTGTTGATCCGTGGCGGCACATGCGCTTTGGGCTATGCATCAATACAGATTGCAAAAGCGCTTGGATGCAGGGTGATTGCAACGACTCATAGGGAAAGCAAACTCCCTTTGTTTGCAGAAGCAGATGAGGCAGTTTGGGATGATGGATGTCTTACGGGAAAGGTTCATGGCATTACGAAAGCCCTTGATCTTGTCGGTCCCCGGTACTTGAAGGACACGCTTACTGCTGTAGAAAAAGGCGGTATCGTCTGCAATACCGGAATTCTGGGCGGTGTGTACGCTCTGAATGGGTTTGACCCGATTAAAGATATTCCCAATGGGGTTTATCTCACAGGATTCTTCTCAAACTATCCGACACAGCAGGTCATGTCAGATATTTATACATTTTTGGAGGAACATGATCTTTCGCCCGATATTGGTGCGAAATTTGATTTTGAACACATCAAAGACGCTTGTATTGCCCTTGATACCGGCAGAGTAAATGGTAAGATTGTCGTAACCGTTTGATTCGTAGACGAAAGCAGGACAGGAGGGAGTAAGTTTTTGGTATCCTATGCTGATGAGTTTGACCATTTTCGCCGGTTCTGTAGAATTTGTAACAGTGAATATGCTGCTTGGGGCATTCAATCCCATACAGGCTCTCGCCATGACCCTGATGATCAATGCAAGGCACTTGTTTTATGGGATTTCCATGCTGGATAAATATAAAGGGACAGGCTGGAAAAAATTTTATCTTATTTTCGGCATGTGTGACGAGAGTTTTTCCATTAATTATACCGCAGAGATTCCGGAGGATGTGGATAAAGGATGGTTTATGTTCTTTGTCACTTTGTTGAACCATTTTTACTGGTTTTCTGGTGCCACCCTTGGGGGTATCTTTGGCTCTCTGATCCATTTTAATACGGAGGGTCTTGAATTCGTAATGACAGCCATGTTCGTGGTGATCTTTATGGAGCAATGGTTCAAAGATAAAAGCCATGCCAGTGCCATCTTAGGCCTTGGACTTTCAGCTCTGTGCCTGCTTGTTTTTGGGGCAGATAATTTTATCATTCCTGCAATGCTTGCGATTCTTTTAGTGCTTACGCTCTTGAGAAAGCCAATGGAGAAAGGCGGTGGCACGGTATGACATTAACAAAGCAGATTATTACAATCCTTATGGTGGTTATCGGGACTATGATGACCCGTTTTCTTCCGTTTGTATTATTTCCGGCAGGTAAGCCCACGCCAAAGTACATACAATATCTTGGAAAGGTACTGCCTGGGGCGGTATTTGGGCTCCTTGTTGTTTATTGCCTGAAGGATGTAAGACTTTTTGGTGGCAGTCACGGTCTGCCGGAATTGGCTGCAATTGTGCTGGTAATTGTATTGCACTATTGGAAAAGGCAGATGCTTTTGTCAATTGCCGGGGGAACTGTATGTTATATGCTGCTGGTGCAGCTTGTTTTTTAGGAGGAAAGCATGAGAAAATTAGTGTCCTATAAAATTTATGGCTGCATTTTAATCCTTTCATTGGTGGGGCTGTCTGGCTGCTCAAAAGATAGTGATAAGTTGATCGATAACCGGCAAATGGATATGCCTCTATCGGAGAAAACAGAACATATTTTAGAAACAGAAGAATCATCAGCTGATGATATTTTACAAATAGAGGAAATGCCGACAGATGAGATTCAGGAAGTAATTGTGGAGTCAATGATAGAAGATATGGATTGGTCAAATTATTTTGAAGGAATAAATGGCGCTGCCGTTATTTATGAACCGGCTGAGAACTGCTATCAAATATATAATCAGGAATTGGCGCTTACTCGGCGTTCTCCATGTTCAACCTTTAAAATAATCTCTTCTTTGATCGCGTTGGAAAACGGGATAATTCAACCAAACGAATCTACCCGTACATGGAGTGGAGAAATATTTTGGAATGAGGAATGGAATAGGGATATTGATTTTTCGGATGCATTTCATGCTTCTTGTGTCTGGTATTTTCGAGAGATTATTGATGAAATCGGCAAAGATATGATACAAGAAAATTTAAACGAACTTGCATATGGAAACTGTGATATTTCCGATTGGGAAGGACGATTAAATACCAATAATAATAATCCGGTCCTCACAGGCTTTTGGATTGAATCATCACTGCTTGTTTCACCCAAAGAACAGGTAGAAGTAATGGAACGCATTTTTGGTGATAATACGGATTATTCAGAAGAAACATTAGAGCAATTAAAACAGGTTATGCTGTTATCAGAGCAAGATATCAGGGACATTTCCATTTATGGCAAAACAGGAATGGGTAAAGCATATGGTATCGTTGTAGATTCGTGGTATACAGGTTTTGCAGATACCACTGGTCAAAGAATTTACTTTTGCGTGTATTTAGGCGAAACAGATAATAAAAATGTATCCAGCGCTAAGGCAAAAGAAATAGCCATAAAAATAGTTGCGGATTATTTGAATTAAAAATGGCTATCAGGGCCAAAACCATAATATGATTGCTTTTGGAGTATACGGATGTTATGCTAAAAGTCAAAATGAATAAGCCTGTATTTGGGGGAGGTTTTATATGGAAATAAGAGTTCTTAGATATTTTCTGACGGTTGTCCGGGAAGGAGGCATCAACCGTGCGGCAGAGGCATTACATATCACACAGCCTACGTTGAGCAGGCAGTTATCGCAGCTAGAGGAGGAAGTTGGCGTAAAGTTATTCCACCGGGGCGCACGAAGGATTTCTTTAACGAATGAGGGAATATTGTTGCGGCGGCGGGCAGAGGAGATTTTATCTTTGGTTGACCGGACGGAACAAGAACTGATTGAGCAGGAAGAACTTGTAGAAGGAAGAATCGTGATCGGCTGTGGAGAGTTAGCGGCTGTGCGGGTCTTATCAGAGATGATTGCGTCTTTTCACGAAAAGTATCCTTTGGTTAGTTATGATATTTTTACTGCAAATGCAGATTTGGTAAAGGAGCAGATGGAGAAAGGGCTAATCGATATTGGGGTATTGCTGGAACCAATCGATATGGAAAAGTTTGAGTTTATCCGCCTGACAGGGAAAGAGCGATGGGGAGTTTTGATGCGTTCGGATGACCCTTTGACAAAGAAAGAAGTTGTGTGTGCAAAGGACTTGGAAAATTTACCGCTCATTCTTCCAAGGCGGACAAATGTGCAGAATGAATTATCAAACTGGCTGGGGGATTCTTTTCAAAGTGCAAAAGTCCTGTTTACCAGCAATTTAAGCACCAATGGAGCGATCATGGTTGAAAAAGGATTGGCATATTCGATCATTATTGAAGGCTCCGTACCTTTTTTGGATAAAGAAAAAGTTGCCTATCGGCCATTGTATCCGGAATTGACAGCGAATAGTGTGTTAGCATGGAAAAAACAGCAGCCGTTTGGTCTTGCAGTGAGAAAGTTTATAGAATCTGCAAAACAGTTTTTAGTCATGAGCGGTATATAAAAGATAAATATGGCTTGGGTGAATGGATTTAATTTGACTGTTGAGTAATAATGATCAGGGCTGTTGACAGCAAGGAGATAACGATAACAATGACGATTGCAGAAAATATAAATACCTTAGGAAACTATTGCGGAAAAAGAGATCTTGAGGAATTGACAGCGGAAAATCTGCGAAAGAAATACCACATTTCACAAGCAGATGTAATGGTATTATTTGGAGGTTCTATTCTTTGCGGAGGCGATGTCCTTGCAAAGGCAATAGAGAACAGAATCGCCAAGTGTTTTATTATTGTTGGCGGTGCAGGACATACAACACCAACATTAAGAGCAAAAATGAGTGAGGCATATCCGAAGATAAAAACAGAAAATTTATCGGAAGCGGAAATATTCAATGCCTATTTGAAATACCGCTATTTGGTGGAGGCGGATTATATCGAAACAAAGTCTACAAACTGCGGTAACAATATCACTTTTTTGTTGGAATTATTGGAGAAAGAAAATATTGCCTGTAATCATATTATCCTATCACAGGATGCAACCATGCAGTACAGAATGGAAATGGGAATGAGGAAATACCGTCCGAAGATGGAAATTATAAATTTTGCAACATATCATGCAGTCGTTCAAGAACAGAAAGGCACTTTAAGTTATAACACAGACATTTGGGGTATGTGGGATATGGAAAGATATATCAGCCTGCTGTTGGGCGAAATACCGAGATTAAAAGATGATGAAAACGGATATGGACCCAAAGGGAAAGATTTTATTGCCCATGTTGATATTCCCAAAAGTGTCGAGAATGCTTTTGATGAGTTGAAGCAAAAATATTCTGATCTTATCAGAGCAGCCAATCCTGAATTTGCGGCGGCGAAAGAAATGAGTTGAGCAAAAGCTAAAGCATTAACTTATCAATAAAAACCAACAAATTTTCTACTCATCCCAATGATTGAAAACAGCAGCTTGTTTTTTCTTATATATCAATGGTGATACGCCATAATATTTTTTGAAAGATTCACAGTAATAGCTTGCTCCGCTGAATCCATATTCATAGGCTACGGCGGCGATATTGTTATTGGAGCCAAGCAACATGGAAAGACTTTTTCTTAACCGGAGTTTGGTAGTATAAATAATCGGGGTATCGCGCAGATACTTTTTAAAAAGAAGGGCACATTTGCTTTTGCAGCAGGCACCGGACAAGGCAATGTCTGTCAGTGAGATGTGTTCCATATAATGCTCTTCTATATAGGTCATCATGTTTCTGAGGGAAGACAAGTCGGAAGATTCCAGCTTCAAAAGAATATGGTGGTAAGCTGTGCAGACTGTCTATCTTGCGGCTTTTGTTTTTCAATTTAATGTCGTTG
>CAYUKT010000132.1:5412-6773 GCA_964445285.1 uncultured Bacteroides sp.
TATCGGCATTATAAAAAATATAAATGGGTCAAGGACCTTACAAAAGAAAACTTATAAATAAAAGGAAAGGAAAAAGGAGGATAAGACGATGACGATGAGAGAAAGAATTGCGAACGGAAAGCTGTTTACGGATTACTGTGAAGGATTTTCCGAGGATAGGGTAAAGGGGAAGGTTCTTATGTGAATTTCAACTGTAATTTTGTGGATGATGGAAAGATAACAGTCGGCAGGAAAGTGATGTTTGGATCGGCAGTTACGATCGCAACGGTCGGACATCCCATCAATCCGGATATGAGAGAGTATATGTATTCATTGCCTGTGACCATCGGGGATAATTGCTGGATCGCGGCGGATTTGGAGGAAGAACGCAGGTTAAGGTGATGCTGTACGATAAGGCGGAATTTGTATAAATGAGTGATGGGGAAAATGAAGTGAAAACAGAAATGACAAACAGACAGCGCAGGGATGCCGGTATGGCCTATATTTCAGACGATACAATTTTTGAAGAACAGCTTGTATGCAGGAAGATCCTGCAAAAATTGAATTTTATGGATCGTTCCGATTTCGCGGGGATTAAGGAAACGGTAAAGGAACTTTTCGGGAAATCCGAAGATGCCTTTGTCAATCCGCCATTTTTCTGTGATTATGGGAAACATATCGAGGTTGGGAAGAATTTCTTTGCCAATTATAACTGTACGCTCTTGGATGTGGCCAAGATTAAAATCGGCGATAACTGCCAGATGGCTCCCAATGTAGCTATTTATACAGCCGGGCATCCGATTCACCCGGTCAGCCGTAATTCGGCCTATGAATACGGCAAGGAAGTGACGGTGGGAGATAATGTATGGTTCGGGGGAAATACGGTAGTATGTCCCGGCGTCCATATAGGCAGTAATGTGGTAATCGGCGCAGGCAGCGTAGTGACCAAGGATATTCCGGACTGGTGTATTGCGGCAGGAAATCCGTGCAAGGTCATCCGTAAGATCACAGATGAGGACAGGCGGAAGCTGTTCCGGGATGAAGAGATAGATGAGGAGGCATGGCAGGATATTCTGGAACGGATGGAATTTTAAGCAGATGGAATATGACAGAAAGGACCTTGAGGGATTTGTTCTCACAAGGTCCTTTCATGAATTATCCAAAAGAAACGTAAAATCTCTGTTGTGATGCCTGTTCTTCCTGGGGTGTACTTAAGCCGCTGATATAAAGGGTATTTTCCGTATCGGCCTTGTTCTTTACAACGCCATTTGTTTCGGCAGCTGATTTCATGGCATCGTCTGCTTCCCCTAATACAGCGAACTGGAATGCCGTTGCCCGTTGTTGCTGTTGTTTCATTTTTTCGAGCTCAGCCTGTTTCCTTT
>CAYUKT010000133.1:0-6734 GCA_964445285.1 uncultured Bacteroides sp.
GCGCCGCTTTTATCATGATTGCACACTCTACGCGCTTTCTCTGCAATTCACAGCCCAGTTCATAAGCACCGTTGATGTCACCACTGTTATTATAAGCATTGGCAGCGCATCCCCCGCTGCAGTAAAACTTGGCAAAACAGTCTCTGCACTGGTCTTTGGCATAGACATTGCATGCCTTGAACTTATCCCGGATATCCGTGCGGACGATTCCCTCATCTACATTTCCCATGAGAAATTCCTCCTGTCCGACAAACTGATGGCAGGGATAGAAATCACCCCAGGGCGTCACCGCCAGATACTCCGTACCTGATCCACAGCCTGACAATCGCTTTGCCACACAGGGACCACCTTCTAAATTTATCATAAAATGAAAGAATTGAAAACCTTTTCCTTCTTTTTTTCTGCGAATATATTCCAACGCCAGTTCATCATACTCTTTCAGGATGGCCGGCACATCTTCCCTGCGCAGTGCATACGCTTCTTCCGGCCGCGCCACCACGGGTTCCACCGAGATCTGCTCAAAGCCTTCATCCGCCAGATGTTTCACATCCTCCGCAAAATCCAGATTATTTCTGGTGAATGTACCTCTCACATAATAATCCATCTGATTTCTGGACTGCGCCACCTTTTTATACTTTGGCAGCACCTCATCATAACTGCCCTGACCGCCCCTGTGAGGCCGCATCAAATCATGGATTTCTTTTCTTCCATCTATACTCAAGACCACATTGGACATCTCTTTGTTGGCAAATTCCAGCACTTCATCATCTAAAAGCACCCCATTGGTAGTCAGCGTAAACCGGAACTTCTTATGGTTTGGCTCCTCCAAAGACCTGCCATAAGCCACCAGGTCTTTCACCACCTGCCAGTTCATAAGCGGTTCCCCGCCAAAAAAGTCCACTTCCAGATTCACCCGGTTCCCCGAATTCTGCACCAGGAAGTCCAGCGCTTTCTTTCCCACATCCAGACTCATAAGCTCCCTATGTCCATGATACTCCCCTTCCCCTGCAAAGCAATACTTACAGGCCAAGTTACAATCATGGGCAATGTGCAGGCAGAGCGCCTTCACCACGGTCTCCCGGTTCTGAAAGCTGTCAATGTACTTCTCATAAACATCTTCTGTAAAGAGCACGCCTTCCTCTTTTAAAGAAAGAATCTCTTCCACGGTCTCTTCCACCTCGGATTGCTCCCTGGAAAGCTGTTTGACTGCCGCCTCCACAATCTGTTCTTTCTCTTCCACTTTCTGTGCCAGGAGCTTTTCCACAATCGGAATCACATCGTAAGCCAGTTCGTCCACCACATGGACAGAGCCGCTGTTGACATCCAGCACAATGTGATATCCGTTATTTATATACTGATGTATCACTTATTTTTCTCCTATCTCTTCAAATCTTTTATCACAAAACTAAAAGAAAACGCATAATAAGCAGCGATGCACTCGCTGCTTATAGTTCCTTTCGTCTTAACTGCTGATAAAGGATGCTTATCTTGCCTTCTCACAACTCTGATTACCTACTGTGCAGGAAGTCTTACAAGCTGACTGGCAGGAAGTCTGACACTCACCGCAGCCGCCCTTCTTCATGGACTCCTTTAAATCTCTGGTAGATAATGTCTTAATATGTTTCATCGATCTGTCCTCCTTATGTAATAAATATCGGGAACCGCTACGTCCTACATCACTTTCGTTCTGCTTCCCTTTTCATGCAATCTCAATAACTTAAAGTAGTATATCATAGTTTTTACATTACGCAAAGCATTTTCTCAAATTTTTGCAGACAGCTTCTTGAAAGGTATTTAAAAATCCTCTCCCTAACTGATCATTCCCCCTAACATTCCGCTCCCAGCACACAAAAAGAACACCGTCAGCATATTTCCTGCCACATCCTGAGCCCCTTTATTCACCACCAGGGATACCATCACCAAGATTGCAAAATACATGACTCCCATGGCCAGCCCCCACAAAAATTTCTTTTTACCGGCTCTTTTACCAGCAATCAATCCCGCCAGAAATGTAACGATTATGTAGACAGCAATGATACATACCGATACCACCTTTTCAGAAAGCCCAAAACGGTACAGCAGAAAGGCAAGCAGCAGCAGAAGCCCTGCCGTCAAAATATAAGCCGCCAGCATACACTTTGTAACAAAAATCACCTTTTGCGTATAAATTTCCTTTTTTCCCATACTTCCCCCTTGTCCATATATCTTTTCCTCTGCTATATTTTATTCTGGCTGTCAGAAAAACTTGACACAATCTTATGCTTCTAGTAATATTTTCTACACGAGATCCGTTTTGCGGCCTCGATAAGCGAAGGAATTAACCTTTAGCCAAGAAAGTTCCAAATATAACACAAAAAGGAGTGATCTTTTAAATTGGATACCACAGGTGTCATACAACTCGTCTCTTTAGCGGTTCTTGTATTCTTATCTGCTTTTTTCTCGTCTGCCGAGACAGCTTTCTCGACAGTAAACCGGGTGCGGCTTCGCACACTTGCCCAGGAAAATCACAAAGGGGCCATCCGGGTACTTGGCATACTCGACCAATATGGTAAAATGCTGAGTGCGATTTTGATCGGCAATAATATTGTCAATCTGTCTGCCTCTTCTGTGGCCACTACCTTCGCGATCAACACCTGGGGCAGCCGTGCCGTAGGCATTGCTACCGGTGTGTTAACCTTCATCGTTTTAATGTTCGGTGAGATCATCCCCAAGACCTGGGCCATGCAGAGAGCTGAACCTATCACTCTCTTTTTCAGCGGTATCATACGCCTTCTGATGACAATGTTAACCCCGGTAATCTTCTTGGTAGACAAACTTTCCAATTGGATTTTAAAACTGCTGCATATCAGTTCCGAGGGCAACAACTTCAGCATCACTGAAAAAGAATTAAAAACTTATGTGGATGTCAGCCATGAAGGCGGCGTCATCGAATCGGAAGAACGGGCATTGATCTACAATGTTTTTGATTTTGGGGACACCGTTGCCAAAGACATCATGATTCCCAGGATCCAGATGACTACCGTTTCCATCGATGCCTCTTACCAGGAACTTTTATCCACCTTTCAAGCTTCCATGTTCACCAGGATCCCTGTGTATGACGAGGATCCCGACCATATCATCGGTATCGTCAACATCAAAGACTTTATTCTGGTAAAAGACAAGGAAAAATTTAATTTAAAGAAAATCCTGCGGGAAGCCTACTATACATATGAATACAAGAATGTATCCGATCTTTTGATGGAGATCCGTGAGAAGTCCTGTAACATCGCTTTTGTCCTGAGCGAATACGGGGCTACCGTGGGTATGATCACCATGGAAGATATGATCGAGGAATTAGTCGGCGAGATCCGTGATGAGTATGATGCCGATGAGGAAGAATTGATCCAGGAGACCGAGGAAGGCCAGTATCTGGTAGAAGGCGGTATGAAACTCGATGACATCAATGATGCCCTGGAAATCTCCCTGGATTCCGAGGATTATGATTCCATAGGCGGACTGATGATAGAAAAATTAGACCGCCTGCCACAGGATAAGGAAACCATTGTTCTGGAAAACGGTATCTCCCTGCAGGCATGCGGTATTCAGGATAATCGTATCGTCAAAGTGTTGATCACACTTCCTGAGGGAAACGAGACAGAAACGCCGGAAGCTCCTGCGGAGAACTGATCATACAAGCTTCCTTTGCGCCGGCTTCTATCAGCTGCGCTCTGGTGCGGAATCCCCAGGTAACGCTGACACAGGGCATGGGGACATTCCCCGCCGTCTGCCGGTCCACCTCGGAATCGCCCACATAGACTGCATGTGACACATCACATGAAAGTTCCAAAAGCGCCTGGTACACTGTATCGGGCGCTGGTTTTTTCTTCACCGTGGCACTCTCTCCGATTGCCACCGGAATATAATCTTTAAAATATTTTTCATTTAACTTCTTCACTGCACCGTCAAATTTATTGGAAACGATTGCCATATGATATCCCTGCTCAGAAAGCTGTGCAAGCAGTTCCATGATCCCCTCGTAAGGACGTGTCTTATCTTCGCAGTGTTTCGCATAATACTCTTTAAACGCAGTCAATATCTGCTCATACAAAGGATTCTGTACCCCCTGTGGAACACAGCGTTCAATCAGCTTCGCCACACCGTTTCCCACAAAACCCCGCACTTCCTCTATGGTTCTTGTCTGCAGCTGAAACTGCTCCATGGCATAATTGACACTGTCTGTGAGATCCTCCAAAGTATCCAACAGGGTGCCATCTAAGTCAAATATGATCGTATCTATCATTGTCATCCTTCTTTCAGGTCATTTGCACAATAATACCCCTCAGATTCAGGACCAGCCTCAAGCTGTGTACCCATACTTCCCTGAATTTTGTTAATGTGCCGCCACCAGCCCCATGACCGCCTCAATCTCTGCCCCATTGTCAGGCGCCGGCTCTATCACCTCATGCTTCCCATCAGGCGTCACTTGCGCGATAAAGTTTCCGTCTTTGGTCTGTTCCAACACATAATAAACCACTTCCTCCGTATCACGCTTCCACACAGCATAAATACGGTAACACATGCCCTTCTTCACCGCCTCATCCGGGATGTCTACCCTGGTAAGCTGCACCGTCTCCGTGATGTTGAGCGTCATCACTGAGAAATCATCTGCCCTGTAAGACGGCTTCCTTCCCTCCGGATACACTTCATCATAGAACTGCAGCAGGAACTCGCCTTCCTCTTTCTGCAGTTTCTTAAGTCCCTCTTCCTTATGCGCAAACAGATACTTTGGTAAGAGCATCAACGCCACCCTGTTGTGTACCAGATCCTGAAACTGTTTCTCGCTCACCTGAATGGTCTTCTGCCCGGTCTGACCCTGCTTTACCAATTCCGCCAGCTGCTTCCTGCGCTTGTCCGCTACTTCCAGAATGGATTTGTTCAATACCATATTCTGCGTAAAGGGATTCAACACCACAGCCTCTATTTTCTCCTGATTCGCCATTGCCATGGATACACAGGCAAAAAACGGCAGGGCAAGCACCGTTGGACTTTTTTTATCCGGCGGGATCTGTGCCGCAGAACTGAAAATGGGAAGCGCCTGTTCACCGCTCTCTTTCCGCAAAAGACAGGGAACAATCCTGGACTCTCCCGTCAACTGTACCGGTTTACCCGCCCGCATCTGCTTCTCTGTCTCCGGATCCAGGTTCTGCGGCGGCATGGCCGGCATCAGCACAATGGATTTCTCCAGAAGTTCCATCACTTTCACATAATTGTCTTTCTCTCTATCGTTAGCAAACGCTGCGATCGCTTCTTCCAATGCCTGATTGCTTATTTTCTGATCAGCCATGACAACTCCCTTTCTGACTTTTATTTTCCATCGTCCGTCTGCATCGTCCATACAAACTCGATTTGCTGCCTTTCACGCTGCAAAGTACAAGGTTTATCCCAATCCGCCAAACAGATCCTTCATCTGTGTGACTAATCCCATATCCTCCGCACTCACCTTCAAATTGGAATCAAAGATCTCTCCATCGGCTGTCGTTACCCTGATCTCGATGATACTGCCCTCCTTGATCCCTTTCTGGGCCACTGCCTTTAAGAACTTCGGAAATTTCGGATGATTACGCTCAAAACGATTCCAAAGATTCATCATCTGTAACAGCGCTGCCGGATTCTGCAGATTCATGCTTCTTCCTCCTTTTCCTTCGCCGGCGCCGGCGTGATCGCAATCTGTAATTCCTCTAACTGCTTGTCATCCACCGTGCCGGGCGCTTCCGTCATCAGACAGGAAGCATCCTTAATCTTCGGGAATGCAATTACCTCCCTGATACTGTCCGCATGGGTTAAAAGCATGACAAAACGATCCAATCCATAAGCCAATCCCGCATGAGGCGGCACCCCATACTTAAAAGCACTCAAGAGGAATCCAAACTGCTCCCATGCCTGCTCCTTCGTAAAGCCCAGCACCTCAAACATTTTCTCCTGAATGTCATCCTGATGAATTCTCACAGAACCGCCGCCAAGTTCTACTCCATTCAGGACAATATCATATGCCTTTGCCCGGACTCTGCCCGGATCGGAATCAATGTACTGCCAGTCCTCCTCCATGGGCATGGTGAAAGGATGATGCATTGCCATAAAGCGGTTCTCCTCCTCGCTCCACTCCAAGAGCGGGAACTCCACAACCCAGAGGAAATTATATTTTGATTCATCAATCAGCCCCAGCTGTCTGCCCAGTTCTATGCGCAGAGCTCCTAAGACGCTATATACGATATTTGTCTTATCAGCCGCAAAGAGGAGCAGGTCACCCTTCTCACCGCCCATGGCTGCCACTAACTTATCCAGTTCTTCCTCTGTCATAAATTTGGCAAAAGAAGATTTATATGTGCCATCTTCCTGCACACTCAAATATGCCAGCCCTTTCGCCCCATAACCCTTGGCAAAATCCACCAGCGCATCGATCTTCTTACGAGGCATAGCGGCCTGTCCCTTGACTGTCAGGCCGCGCACGGAGCCCTTATTTTCCAATGCGGAGGTAAACACCCCGAAACCGCAGCCTGCCACCACCTCAGATACATCTGTAAGTTCCATGCCAAAACGAGTGTCGGGCTTATCAGAACCAAAGCGGTCCATGGCCTCCTGCCAGGTCATACGAGGCAGGGGCAGTGTCACATCAAGACCGATTGCCTCTTTACAGACGTGTTTGATCAGACGCTCATTGACATCGATCACATCGTCAACATCCACAAAGGAAAGTT
>CAYUKT010000134.1:0-6711 GCA_964445285.1 uncultured Bacteroides sp.
ATAAATTCAACATCTATCCCCTTGAGTAAAATACGAAGTGGTTCACCCGACAGAGAATTTCCCCAGTGTGTTTCCAAATATTCTGTAAAATTTAAGACATCACTTTTGTAATCCGGATATTCCGTTATAAAGTCATCTACAATTTTTTGATAATTCATTATAGTTTTCCTTTCCAATATTTTATATTATCATATAAAATTATTATTCATTTGTCAACAGAATAGAGCACCAATAATATTATAATTTTATGTGTTTATATACTACTATTTTACATAAGTTTTGGCCTTAATATATCCAATAAAACATTTTTTCTATAAAAAGACGGAGAGCTTTACCCTCTCCGCCTCCTATCCTTCCCCTTACAGTATACCACCGCTGTCAGCGTACTGATAAACGTTGCCACAATCGCGGGCGCAATAATCCCCGCCGGATTCACACTGCCGTACTGCTGCCTGTAAGCAATCATATTCACCGGTATCAATTGCAGTGACGAAATATTAAGTATCAAAAACGTACACATCTCGTTGCTGGCGATGCGCTCCCGCTTGCCCTTTCCCCTGCTCACATCTTCTCCCGGCCCCATCGGCTTATCCGCATTTCGAACTATCGGCTCACTCCCAGTTCTTCCGAATATTTTATTCCCACTCGCAATTTCCTGCAGCTTCGGATTCCAGCGTCCCTCCACAGCCGCGTATCCAGGCGTCCCCCTCTCCACCTCCAGCTTTGCCAGTTCCTCCATTGCCTTTAGCCCCGCCGGCGTACAGGCCCAGCCCAGCCCCAGCACATTGGCGATCAGGTTCGTGGCAATATACTCCCTTGCCGGATGCCCTTTGGGGATCCTTGGAAAAAGGAAGCTGATAAAGGGCTGGATCCCCCGCGTCAGCTTTGCTATCAATCCTGACTTCTGTGCAATCTCCATCAGCCCCACCCAAAGCGCCATAACACCGATCATGGTGATACACAAAGACACTGCATCCCCCGCGGAATCCAGTGCCGCATTCGTCACCTCCGCCATCTTTCCCGTAAATGCGCCGTACACCACACCTATCAAGATCATAAATGCCCAGATATAATTCAACATAACAACACTCCGTTCTCCGTGCATATCATTTCAGTGAAAACGCCTCTGCTAAATAATAATTGTGTTTCATCCAAAAGCCTCACACTTGAAATAACACACCGGCAATATTCCCGTTCATAACATTTTATGTCCTTTTCGGTTATGATATGTTCTACAATACATCTATCCGCAATTCACCTGATACTAATTATAGATAACAAAACGGGTAACAAAAATTCTTATGTTATGATAAAATGTCCACGTAGACAATAAGAACTACATGATTTCTAAATAATACACAATCCAAAGGAGCCACACATTCACATGTCCCAGGAAATCCTGCTTTTAGAAGATGATGACAGTCTCAATCTTTCTGTCAGCCTGAAACTGCAAAAGGAAGGTTACATACTCCACAGGGCCTTCTCCATCCAGGAAGCGGAACAATTGTATAAAGTCCACAATATATCCCTCATCATTTGCGACATCACTCTGCCGGATGGAAGCGGTCTGGACTTCTGCACCCGGATCAGGAAGGAAAGCAGTGTTTTGTTTCTCTTTCTGACAGCCCTCGATACAGAGGAAGATATGATTGCCGGCTATGACCAGGGTGCGGACGACTATATTACGAAACCTTTCTCTTTGAATGTGCTGGTCTCCAAGGTAAATGTCCTCATGAAGCGTTTTCCCAAAGAGAAACCTGACTGTATTGTCTCCGGCGATATCACATTATATCTGAAGGAAAAGCGAGTCTGCAAAGGCGGACAGCCTGTAGCACTTACAGCCAGGGAATATTCCCTGCTTGCCTTTTTTATGGAAAATCCCCTGCACATTCTATCCCGCAATCAGCTGCTGGAAGCCATATGGGATATCGATGGTAATTTTGTAGATGAAAATACGCTTTCTGTCAACATCAGACGACTGCGGGAAAAGATAGAAGACAATCCCTCTTCCCCCGCCATGCTGAAAAATGTCCGGGGCTTAGGATATATCTGGGAAAGGAACTGTGAGAAACGATGAAACCATTACGAAGTCAAATCCATTTTTATAAAAATATATATTTCCCTCTTATCATAATTTATCTGCTTTTTACAGTATCGCTCGGTTTTATCGGAGTTGAATTTTTAAACGAACAGTATACACAGAGGTTAAAACTGCTCAGCAATATTACCGGCGCCGTTCTTTGTGAAAATCCAGCCATGGAGAATACTCTTATCAATGCGATTCAAGATACCAAATACCGTTATATGGCAGACGGTTTTGCCGTTCTTAACCGGTATGGATATCGGGCGTATCTGTCCATGTATGAGGATGAACCATACCGCAATTCGCTGGAAGCTTTTCTTTGCCTGATGCTGCTATTTTTCCTTCTTTCATTCGTGATCATCACAGTCTGTTTTATGCTTTTTGACAAAAAGCGCAAATTGCAGGAACAAAAGCTCCTGACTTTATTAGACCACTGTCTATCGGACGACTACACTTTTCTGGAGCAGCGTAAAGATATAGGCATTATATTTAACGAAGCCTTCACCGACACTCTTCTTAAGCTGGGAGACAAGCTGATGCTCAAGTCTCGGCTCCTTGCGGAAGAACATGACAACACCAAGTCCCTGGTAACTGACATCTCCCACCAGCTCAAGACCCCCGTCAGCGCCCTCAAAAACTGTCTATCCTTAAGCATGGAGGCAGACTCTCCCGAAGAGCGTGATGTCCTTTTAGAAAAATGCGCCCTGCAGCTGACGAAACTGGAAGCCCTGATGGAAGCCCTGATCAACATATCCCGCCTGGAAACTTCCATGATCACTTTGCATAAAGAAGAGACCTCTTTATCGGATATTCTTCTGGATGCCGTCAACACTGTATATGTCAAGGCCTTACAGAAAAATATTTCTGTGGAAGTATTAAGCGATTCCGAGGGACAGGACGAAGCCCTGGCAGATTCCCTAATTCTGTTCCTGGATAGAAAATGGACAGTGGAAGCACTGGCAAACATCCTGGATAATGCCATCAAATATTCCCCCGCCGGATGTGCGATTACGGTGCGCCTCCATAAGCTGTTCAGTTATGTCCGCATTGAAATCGAGGATGCCGGCATCGGTATCCCTAAAAATGAGTATAATAAAATTTTTCAGCGCTTTTACCGCGGTCCGCACCCCGCTGTACAGCAGAGCGAAGGTTCCGGTATCGGCCTCTACCTGAGTCGAAAGATTATTGAAGGGGAAGGCGGCTCCATCACGGTAAAACCTGCCGTCAGACAAGGGAGTATCTTTGTGGTACAGCTTCCGCTAAATTAATTTTTCATTTGTAAGGCTCTTGTAAGATTACTGTCTTATGCTGTATCTATAACAGATATGCTCGTGCAGACAGCTCTATAATACGCATCTGACCCAGCTCGTCCACGGCATCAGAAAGGCAGGATCCTATCCATGAATGAACACACTAACATCATTTTAAGAACAGACAGTCTGTGCAAATATTACGGTGCAGGGGACAACCTGGTAAAAGCCGTTGACTGTATAGACCTGGAAATCATACAGGGTGAATTTATCTCCATTGTCGGTAAATCCGGGAGCGGAAAGTCCACCCTGCTCCACATGCTGGGCGCACTGGACAATCCTACTTCCGGCAGTGTCTGGCTGGATGGCGAAAATATATCTTCTTTTAAGGAAAACCGGCTCTCCCAGATCCGCCGCCGGAAAATCGGTTTTATCTTTCAATCCTACAACCTGATTCCCTCTTTAAATGTATGGGAAAATATTGTGCTCCCGCTGGGCCTGGATAACAAGGAACTTGACGAACCTTTTATCCGTGATATCGTCAAGACGCTTGGTCTGGAAAATAAAGTAAAGAATCTCCCCAACACACTCTCTGGCGGCCAGCAGCAGCGCTGTGCGATTGCACGGGCGATCGCCGCCAAGCCTTCCATTATCCTGGCTGATGAACCCACCGGCAACCTGGACACCAAGACTGGAGATGAGGTGATGGCGCTCTTAAAGACTTCCGCCAAAAAATATGGACAGACACTGGTAGTCATCACGCATAACGAAGAAATCGCACAGATGGCAGACCGCACCGTCATGATCGCAGACGGAAAGGTGGTGGGCTGATATGAAGATGGTTTTTCGTCTTGCTTTAAGCAAACTCCGTTATCACAAAAGCCGTACCTTGCTGACCGGCATCGCCATCATGCTTACCACTATGCTGTTAACAGCCATTGGCACCAGCGCTATTGCCTTGCTTGATATGAACAGACAGCTTGCGGTGGCGCAGACCAATTATCACGCAGCTTTTCGACTCACAGAGCCAGAGCAGCTCTCCATCCTGTCGAAACATATCAACGTGGAATCTTTGGCATCCATGGAAAATTTTGCCCAGATCATCCATGGCAAAATGAGTGGTTATCTGAGATATTATGATACGGTCAAAGATGGTATCTATTTTAGCAATTTGGAACTCACAGAGGGACATTTCCCTGAAAAAGAAGATGAGATCTGCTCTGTGCCGTCCTTTTTTAAACGTGTGGACACAGATCCCATTGTGGGCAGCAAGGTCACTCTTTCTTTCCGTGCAGGCGGCGAGGGAGAAGTCCAGACCAAAGAATTTACCATCTGCGGCCTGCTCACCGATGTGGAGATCTCCGCTGATATTTCCGACAGCCGCATTGCCTGGGGCGCCTATGTCTCCAAAGCCCTTCTTACACAATACGAGGAAGCTGGCCTTTATGAATCCATTCCTTCTGCTTACCTGCGTGTCTATGGAGAAGATAGGCTTTCCTATGATGAGATAGAAGCCAAGATCATCAGCACGGCCTCAGATATCGGACTGGATGAAGAGCATGTCCTATGCAATAATCAATACTTATATACCATGACTGCTCCTGCCACGGATACTATAAGTATCGTGATCGTCATCAGTCTGGTGGTAATCCTCTTCTCCACACTGGTTATCTACAGTATTTATTACGTGGGTGTCATTACGGATATTCAGGAGATTGGCAAGCTGAAAGCCCTCGGTGCTTCCAAGCGGCAGATTGCCAGACTGTTTTTCTGTCAGGGTGGTATTGTCTGTGCGTTTGCTATCCCCCTGGGCGTATTGATCGGTTATTTCATTCCCTGGCTCCTGTTCCCCCAGGTTATACGGATCCTCAATGCCAGCGCACTGGACTCCGCTCGGATGGATCACCTGAAAAGCCTTAGGAATCAGCTTCATATGTTCTCCCTGCCATTCCTGTTGGCAGTGATCGTCTCTGTGCTTATCACCGTATGGGTGTCTTTGCTGAAACCTATCCGCATGGCTAAAAAGGTATCGGCGGTGGAAGCCATTCGCTATCAGGAAAACACCACCGACTGTAAAAGCAGGAAAGGACATCTTACGGTGAAAGTTGCCACCTTGACCTGGGCCAATCTTGCCCGCAATAAAAGACGCACCCTTGTCACCATGCTCACCATGGGCTTAAGCAGCGTGCTCTTTATCTGCGTAGCCGCCGTAATGAACAGCTGCCGTGCGGAAGATCTTGCAAGACGTAATATACAGGAAGGGGAATTCCGCATTTCCTTAGACTATGCAAATAACGATAAAGAATACCCGGAAAACAATCTGGACGCACTTGTCCAGAAGAACTACTTCAGTGAAGAATTTCTGGCACAGCTGTCCTCCATAGAAGGCGTGGAGTCCGTGACACGCGCCCCCGGAAATATCCTCTCTTCCACAGATATGGAATCTGCCCTCTACGAAGATGCCGATAACCGTTTATCGCTCTCTTTTTTTACCAGAGAGGATATTCCCGAACTGAACGAACAGCTTGTATCCGGTGATATCGATTATGACCGCATGACCGCTAATAATGAGATTATCTATACCCATGAATACTCTTTTGACAAATACGGACTTTCCTTGGGCGATGTTTTCCCGCTGACACTCCATGACGGTGACCGGGAAATACCTCTTACCGTCACCCTGACGACAATATCCCAACCGGAAAATTACGATGCTCTCATTATCATGACAAAGGACAGCTGGGATAATCTGGGACTGACCTATGACCCGACTACTGACATCTATCTGCATGTCAAAGATGCACAGTATGATGATGTGAAAAAGGTACTTCAGGATATCGTGGCTGAGAATGAGCATTTTTACCTCTATTCCCTGGATGAGGAAATGGCCATCGGCCGCTCCGGTTTAAGCCTGATCAAGTATCCGATATACCTGATCCTTGTCCTGATCGCCGTGATCGGTTTTATGAATCTGATCAACACAATGATCACCAGTATCATCACCCGCAAGAAGGAACTGGGTATCCTGCAGGCACTGGGCCTTTCCAACAGACAGCTTGTCCGGATGCTCTCCGCGGAAGGCATGGTCTTTACCGCCGGTACACTTCTGATCAGCACAACCCTTGGGCATCTGTTCGGATATCTGTTCTTCCTCTATGCCAAAAAGATGCACTTTATGAGCCTAACCGGTTATCACTTCCCTATCTGGGAGACCCTGATCCTTGCACTGGTGTTGCTTGGCGGTCAGGCTGCGATCACGCTTTTTATCCGTAAAAAGGTAGAAAAGGAGAGCTTGATCGAGAGGATCAGGAGCCAAGAATAGGAGAAAATTCCTGCGGAATTATCTCCTCGAGATTCGCCTCAGGCGAATCTCGGCTG
>CAYUKT010000135.1:0-4186 GCA_964445285.1 uncultured Bacteroides sp.
ACATTTCCTATTTTTATCAACTATGATAAAGCAGACGATATCAGCGATACGACAAAATATGAGGATCATTTTATAAATAATAGTATGTTGATTGCGATTTCTAAAAGTGGGCGTAATCTTGAATCAGAAGATGTGCAGAATTTCTTGAAAGCAAAAGAGAGAGGAATCGATGTACATTTGTTTGTGCGTAAGAATAAAGATGATAAGATTTCAAAGGAATTTTATTATCTGGGTCGTGTGATGGCAAGTGGTAAATCACAGGTGTTTACTATGCCTAATACAGATAAGACAGCTGTTGAGATTGAATGGATCTTGGATACCCCGGTGAGGGAAGATATTTACCAATATATTATAAATGGATAGGAGGTGCACAACCATGAAAACCATCAAAGTAGTAGCCGCTATTATCACCCACAACGACCAGATCTTCGCTACCCAGCGGGGCTACGGCGAATTTAAGGACGGCTGGGAATTTCCTGGCGGCAAGATAGAAGCAGGCGAGACACCTCAGGAAGCTTTAATCCGGGAAATATGGGAAGAATTAGATACAGAGATAGAAGTAGGAGAATTGATCGACACGGTGGAGTACGACTATCCCACATTCCATCTATCCATGGACTGTTTCTTCTGTACGATCAAATCCGGCGATTTGGTATTGAAAGAGCATGAGGCGGCCAGATGGCTGACGAGGGAGACGCTGGACAGTGTGGAGTGGCTGCCAGCCGATCAGGGGCTGATTGAAAAATTAAAGAATAAAGGAGTGTAAGTGCTCCGGAATGGAGAGAACAATGTGCACAGCGGCAACTTACAGAACTAAGGATTTTTATTTTGGACGGACTCTGGATTATGATTTTTCATACGGGGAGGAAGTGGTCATAATGCCCAGGAAGTATCCTTTTCATTTTGTGGAGATGGGTGATCACAACAGCCATTATGCGATGATCGGTATGGCGTATGTGGCGGAAGATTATCCGCTTTATTATGATGCGGTCAACGAAAAAGGGCTGGGAATGGCAGGGCTTAATTTTGTGGGCAATGCGGTCTTTAGGAAGAAGGCGGAAGGGAAGGATAACATCGCACAGTTTGAGCTGATTCCATGGATATTATGTCAGTGTGCCACGGTGGAGGAAGCGAGGGCGCTTGTGGAGCGGATGAATCTGCTGGACGTCACTTTTAATGATGATCTGCCATTGGCGCAGTTACATTGGATGATTGCGGACAAAGAGAGATCCATTGTGGTGGAAGCAGTGCAGGAAGGGATTAAAATATATGAGAATCCGGTGGGTGTCCTGACCAATAATCCGCCCTTTGACCAGCAGATGTTTCACTTGAATAATTATATGCATTTATCAGTCAGGCCGCCGGTCAATACCTTTGCAAAAGGGCTTAATCTGCAGCCTTACAGCCGTGGGCTTGGCGCTCTGGGGCTTCCGGGAGATGTATCGTCCCAGTCCAGGTTTGTGAGAGCAGCGTTTGTCAGGATGAATTCGGTGTCTGGAGAGGGAGAGACGGAGAGTGTCAGTCAGTTTTTCCATATTCTGGGTTCTGTGGATCAACAGAGAGGATGCTGTGAACTGGAAGACGGCAAGTATGAAATAACGATTTATACTTCCTGCTGTAACGCAGACAGGGGAATTTATTATTATACCACCTATGACAACCACCAGATTACGGCAGTGGATATGCATAAAGAGGAACTGGAAGCACAACACCTGATAAGATATCCAGCGATTAAAGAGGAGCAGATAAAATGCCAGAATTGAAGTTAGCGGTATTTTTTCCAGGCATAGGATATCACTGTGATAAACCGCTTCTTTATTACAGTGAAAAGCTTGCAAAACAGTATCAATATGAGACAATTAAGATAAAATATGAAGGATTGAGCCAAGATTTGGATGAGGCTTTCACCGGTGCGCTTGCCCAGACGGAAGCCTGTCTGGCGGAGGTTAACTGGAAGCAGTACGAGGAAATCCTTTTTGTATCGAAAAGCATTGGGACGGCAGTCGCCTGCGCTTATGCCGGCAAATATGCTGTGAATTGTAGGAATGTATATTATACACCGTTGGAAAGGACTTTCACGTTTGCACCGCAATCGGGGATTGTATTTCATGGAACAGGCGATCCTTGGGCCAATACTGAGATGATACGGATGAAATGCAGGGAAAGTGATCTGCCGATTTGCATCATTGAGAATGCAAATCATTCCCTGGAATTTCCGGAAGACACACGGCGGAATCTGGAAATTTTAGCATATGTCATGGAAGGGACGCAAAGTTATCTCGCGGACGGTATTTGGTACAGACAATTGGCACAGCAGGAGATATGTCCGGCGTTGTTTGACCGTTTTGTCCGTCATCAAAGGGTGACGAAGTGCAGGAGAAAGGTGGATGGCCAGTGGGTTATTGTGGAAGATCCATTTACGGATGACTGGTCAGAAAAAGAGTATCGGATATTGACGGATTGTCTTAAGAATACGGTTCGGACGGGTGGATTTGTGTGCGGGGCTTTTTATCGGGGATCGCTGAAAGGATTTGTCTCGGTGGAATCTTCATTGTTTGGCGGAGCGCATCGTTATCTGGATCTGTCCAGCATCCATGTGTCGGAGGACATGCGCGGTCGGGGAATCGGCAGGAAGCTTTTTGATCAGGCAGCTGTCTGGGCCGGACAAAAAGGTGCGGACAAGCTATACATATCGGCTCATTCGGCGGTGGAGACACAGGCGTTTTATCAGGCGATGGGGTGCGTGGAAGCACAGATGTATGATGTAGCGCATGTGGAACGGGAACCGTTTGACTGTCAGTTGGAATACGGGTTAAGGGTAGAATAATGGAAACGAAAGAAAAACAGAATGGAATATTGGAAGGTGTGATCTGGAAGCAGTTATTGATTTTCTTCTTCCCGATTCTGATCGGCACCTTTTTCCAGCAGCTTTACAATACGGTAGACACGGTGATCGTGGGACAGTTTGCTGGGAAGGAAGCTTTGTCCAGCGTGGGCGGTTCTTCGGCCCAGATCATCAATATGGTGGTGGGATTTTTTACGGGTCTGACGGCGGGGGGAACGGTTTTGATCTCTCAGGCCTATGGAGCTGCTCATAAGCAAAGAATGGAAGATGCGCTGCATACTTCTTATGCATTCGGGATTCTTGGCGGAATCGGCTTGGGAATCCTGGGAGTTGTAGCGGCGCCGTTAATTCTGGGGTGGATGAATACGCCGGCGGAACTGATGGATATGTCCACGTTGTACATAAGGATTTATTTTTCCGGTCTGGTCTTTGTATTTATCTATAATATGGGGGCGGCAATTCTGCGCGCTATCGGGGATTCCAAGCGGCCGCTGTACTATCTGGTGGTGTGCTGTATCGTCAATATCGTGCTGGATCTTGTGCTGGTGCTTTATTGCAGTCTGGGTGTCTTGGGTGTGGCAGTAGCTACGCTGGTGTCACAGGCGATCAGCGCGGTGATGGTCACCTGGGCGCTGATGCACAAGGTGGATTGTATGGAGTTGTCTATCCGCAAGATCAGGATTCATCCGGAAGTGTTGGTAAATATGTTACAGATTGGGTTCCCTTCTGGTCTGCAGGCTTCCATGTACAGCATTTCTAACATGATCGTGCAGGCGTCACTTAATCTGTTAGGAGTCGATACCATGGCGGCGTGGACGGCTTATGGCAAGGTGGACAGTGTGTTTTGGATGATCAATTCTTCTTTTGGTATTGCGCTCACTACTTTTGTGGGGCAAAATTTCGGTGCAGGTAAGTGGGATCGTGTAAAAAAGGGCACAAGGGACTGCCTGGGCATGGCAGTGGGCACGGCGGTCTGCCTGACAGCTGTTTTGATGACGGCGGGGCGTTTCCTGCTGGGGATTTTTACAGGAGATGCGGCAGTGGTGGAGATTGGTCTGACAATGATGCGAAGTATTGCACCTTTCTTTGTGATGTTTGTATTTATTGAAATCTTCTCAGGTTCGCTCAGGGCGCAGGGATATACTTTTGTGACCACGATTATATCGGTTTTTGGTATCTGTGTATTCCGTATTATCTGGGTGAGTATGATTCCGGTGTCGGAAGGGTTGGAGGGCCTGCGGCGGATTGTGGCCTGCTATCCGATCAGCTGGATCATGTGTGCGGCTCTGGTGAGCGGTTATTATTTTTATAAACAGAAGAAGATTGTTGAACGGATGAAGC
>CAYUKT010000135.1:4286-6699 GCA_964445285.1 uncultured Bacteroides sp.
GCGTCAGCGGATGCATTGCATAAACTGGAAGCGGAAGACGGGGATGATGTGTATTATCTGGAAGCTGCCAATGAGTTTGTGATCGTATCCACCGATGGATTCCTGCGGACATATTTTAAGCCGGAAGATGGGAAGGCATATTTTGAAAGGCAGTAGTTTTTTCGGTAAACATTATAAGCCCCACAGGATAATTTTGTTCCGATATCATATACTACATGGTAAATGATGAACAAAAGGAGGCCTTATAATGGAAGATGATACAATTAAGCTGCTGCGAGAGTGTAATGCGGGAATTAAGATGGGCATTTCCTCCCTGGATGATGTGATGGAGCATGTGAAGGACAGTACTCTGGAAAATCTGCTGAAAAAAAGTAAGGACACACATTGTAAGCTGGGAGATAAGACGCATGATTATCTGAGAGAATATCACGATGAAGGGAAGGAGCCTGCGCCGATGGCCAAGGTGATGTCCTGGATGAAGACCAATGTCAAGCTGGGCGGCGAGGATTCCGATAGGGTCGTGGCGGATCTGATCACGGACGGCTGTAATATGGGCGTCAAGTCGCTGTACCGTTATCTGCACCAGTATCAGGCGGCAGATGAAAAGGTGAAGAAGATTGCCAGGGAGACCATCGAAGCGGAGGAGACTCTGGTGAAAGATATGAGAGAGTACCTGTAAATGGGTACTCTCTCTTAATGTGACATGTGTGTCATAAATACTATGATCTATAGAGATTCTATTGCCGCGAGTAAAGAATATTTTACTTTTTATGCAGTACGAAAGCCTCATACGGCGCCATCTTTATTTCGGATGAATCATACGTATTCTCCCGATTGGAGATCATGCAGGGCGCATTCACAAATTCATCGGGCAGGGTGAAAGGAACTTCATGATCGCAGAAGTTACATACCACCAAAAGCTTCTCGTCCTCCAGAGTCCTGGTATATACGAACAGTTCTTCACTGTCTTCCATCATGGCTTCGTATTTACCGTAGACGATGATCGGGGTTGCTTTTCTGAGCGCGATCAGTTTCTTATAATAGTGAAATACGGAGTTGGGATCAGCGGTTGCCGCCTTGGCATTGATCTCTTTGTAGTTGGGATTGACAGCGATCCAAGGCGTACCGGTGGTAAAGCCCGCCTGTTCAGAGTCATCCCACTGCACAGGGGTTCTGGCATTGTCACGGCTCTTAAAGGTGATGCAGGGCCAGAAGGTCTCATGGGACAGGGCGCCCTCGCGGCACCATTCTTTATAGGCATTGATGCTCTCTATGTCGCGGAAGTCTGCTGGACTTTGGAAAGGATAGTTGGTCATGCCCAGTTCTTCGCCCTGGTAGATGTAAGGGGTACCCTGCATCATGTGCAGGCAGGTGGCAAGCATCTTGGCGGATACCTCCCGATACTGCGGGCGGTCATCGCCAAACCTTGACACGGCGCGGGGCTGGTCATGGTTATCCCAGAACAGGCTGTTCCATGCCTGGTCGTAAAGGTCGGTCTGCCAGCGGGACATGATTTTCTTTAATGTGGTGAGAGGCCGTTTTTCGTCTGTCCATTTCCCGTATTTTCCATCCCCTTCAACATGTTCAAACTGGAATACCATATTGAGTTCATGGGTATCTTTGCCGGCGTACTGTTTGGCCAGTTGTGTGGTCACACCGGCCGTCTCGCCTACGGTCATGATATCGTATCTGGACAATACCTTTTCGTTCATCTCCTGCAGATACCGATGCACATTGGGGCCATGTACACAGTAGGGATCAAAACTGCCGTATAGGTCGTGTACTTCACCGTCAGGCATTTCCTTTGTCTTGGAGATCATGCTGATCACGTCCATACGGAACCCGTCTATGCCTTTATCGCACCACCATGTCATCATATCGAACACTTCTTTACGCACTTTGGGATTATCCCAGTTCAGATCAGGCTGCTTTTTGGAAAAAAGGTGCAGATAATACATATCGGTGGCTTCATCGTACTGCCAGGCAGATCCGCCGAAGCAAGAGCCCCAGTTGTTGGGTGGTGTCTGTCCGTCTTTGCCTTCACGCCAGATGTAATAATCACGGTATGGATTGTCCTTGGATTTACGGCTCTCCATAAACCATTTATGTTCATCGGATGTATGGTTTACCACCAGATCCATAACGATCTTGAGACCTCTTTCGTGGGCGGCAGCAAGCAATTCGTCAAAATCTTCCATGGTGCCAAATTCGTCCATGATATTTTGATAGTCACTGATATCGTATCCATTGTCATCATTGGGAGACTGATACACCGGAGAGAGCCAGATCACGTCCACCCCCAAGTATTTTAAATAATCCAGCCTGCTGATGATCCCCTGCAGATCGCCGATGCCGTCCCCGTTGCTGTCCATAAAGCTGCGGGGATAAATCTGATAAACAACCGCTTCTTTCC
>CAYUKT010000136.1:0-6695 GCA_964445285.1 uncultured Bacteroides sp.
ACATCCGTATCCTCATCCAGTTTAAAATACAGGATATTGTTTTTATTGGCAGTATCAGCATAGATCTTTATTCTAAAAGTCTGATCATAGCCGGTAATCTGGGCGCTTTCTTTATCGCATGACCCATAGACCGCATTGTCATAAAATACGGAAGTGTATTTGGGATAATCGGGTTCATATTTAAACATATTGCCTTTCAGGCCGGTGATATTGACCTTATCCCCGCCCGTAATCTGGATGTAGTAATCGCCGTATGGCTTGGCAACGATACCATCGGCGCCTTCAACGTCCTGCAGTTTCTTATTGATCTCATCGATCATTTGATCCCGGGTATATTTTTTTTCGCCGTCAACCGGAGCGTCAATGGTTATGTGTATTTCTTTCATGCCCTCGGCACTTTCCGCAAAAAAAGTAAGCTCGTCATTTTGCCCGTAACGAATGGTAAGTTCTCCGGGGGAACCGTCTGGCTTAGGTTTAAATGCAGAGGTCCCCAAGAGACTGGCGGGCGAGCCGCCGGGCTGAAAATCATAGATCAGATACGCGAGGGAACCATCGATCATTTCAATATTGGTCGGCTTGCCTTCGGCGCTTTCAAAATTCAGGTTACAATAGCCATCGCTTGTGAATTCAAAGACAAATCCCGGATTGGGGGGATCCATTTTGCTTAAGGCACTATCTATTTCATCAATCAGCTCCTGTGTGGTATAAGTACCGGCAGGAACCGTAAGCGTATAGTCTTTCGGCTCATATCCGTCAGGAAGATGGATGTTCAATTCATTTTCCGAGGCGGAGATCGTATGGAGTTCATTATCTTTCCATTGTCTGTTTCCACAGATCTGATAATAGGAAGCCTCGTGTTTGTCAAATACCGGCATGGTATTAAATGTAGTAGTCGCATCAATCCGGTCAATTTCCGTGCGGAGCTGGTCAAATTCAGCATTTAATGCAATACGTTCTTCCTGTGTGCAAAGTCCATTTAATGCTTTAAGGGACAATTCATTCATCCGCTGCAGCATGGTGTGTATTTCATCCATAGCCCCGTCAGCGATCTGTACGAAGGCAATGCCGTCTTTGGTATTGTTGATTCCCTGCATAAGCCCTCTGAGCTGTTTTCGCATGGTCTCGGAGATAGCGAGTCCGGACGGATTGTCGGCTGCACGATTGATTCTATAACCGGAAGAGATCTTGCTCGTAGATTTGGCGTGCTCGGCAATATTGGCATTAACGATCCTGGTTGTGTTCATTGCCTGTAAGTTATGGGTAATAATCATGGTTTTCTCCCTGTCCCTTTGCTCAAAATGCGTAGATCTATTGCTTTTATGGATATTTTATCATAGATTGTATCGGATGTTTTTATGGAAAAGTTTAGATTCCAATGGGATGCATACAGCCATATGCCGTTCTTAGGTTTGCTGGAATCCTCTTGAAAAAACCAGGCGTCAATGCTACACTAAATTAAAAAATAACGACTCTTGTATAATCTTTCAGGTAAGCGGCAAGCGGGAGATTGTACAGTCAGAAATGAAAAAGGAGAAGGCGAAGATGAACAAAGTTACATTTGATTATTCTAAGGCGGCATCATTTATTGGGGACAATGAAGTGGAGTCCATGAAGAAACTTGCTCTGGACGCCAAGGAACTGTTGGTGAGTAAGACAGGTGCGGGCAATGACTTCCTGGGGTGGATCGATCTGCCGGTGGACTATGACAAGGAAGAGTTTGACAGGATTAAAAAAGCGGCGGCGAAGATTCAGGGTGATTCCGAAGTACTTCTGGTCATCGGTATCGGCGGGTCTTATTTGGGAGCGAGAGCGGCGATCGAGTTCTTACGTCACAGCTTCTATAATGTAGTAGACAAGTCTATCAGAAAGACGCCGGAGATTTATTTTGTGGGTAATTCCATCAGCTCCACTTATATCAAGCACCTGATCGATGTGATTGGGGACAGAGATTTCTCCATCAACATGATCTCCAAGTCCGGTACGACCACGGAGCCTGCGATTGCTTTCCGTGTGTTTAAGGAGATGGCGGAGAAGAAATACGGTAAAGAGGGCGCGGCTAAGAGGATTTATGCGACCACAGATAAAGCACGGGGATCCTTAAAGAATCTTGCCACGGAGGAAGGATATGAATCTTTTGTGGTTCCGGATGATGTGGGAGGACGTTTTTCTGTCCTGACAGCCGTTGGCTTACTGCCGATCGCAGTATCCGGCGCGGATATCGACAAGTTGATGGAAGGTGCGGCAGAAGGCAGAAAGATGGCGTTGGAAGCTCCTTTTGAGGAGAATGATGCGGTGAAGTATGCGGCACTTCGCAATATCTTACTGAGAAAAGGTAAGGCCATCGAGATCCTGGCGAACTATGAACCCAGTGTGCATTATGTGTCTGAGTGGTGGAAACAGCTTTATGGTGAGTCTGAAGGAAAAGACCAGAAGGGTATTTTCCCGGCAAGCGTGGATCTGACCACAGATCTGCATTCTATGGGGCAGTTTATCCAGGATGGTTCCAGAAATATGTTTGAGACGGTCATCAATATCGAGACCAGCAGGGAAGAGATCCTGATCGGTGAGGAACCGGTGGATCTGGATGGTCTTAATTATCTGGCGGGAAAGAGTGTGGATTTCGTCAACAAGAGTGCCATGAACGGTACGATCCTTGCACATACCGATGGTCAGGTGCCGAATTTCATGGTTACGATTCCTGAAGTGAATGAGTTTTACTTAGGCGAACTGTTTTACTTCTTTGAGTTTGCCTGCGGCGTCAGCGGCTATTTGCTGGGTGTGAATCCTTTCAACCAGCCGGGCGTGGAGAGTTATAAGAAGAATATGTTTGCGCTGCTCGGCAAGCCGGGATATGAGGCACAGAGGGAAGAACTTTTGAAGAGATTGTAATTGTTAAGGGTATAAAACAGCGGTTTCGTTCTGCGGGAACGGGGCCGCTGTTTTTTGGCACAATATCTGCAAATAAATAGAATATTCCGATACTTTGCTATAGAAATGGGTGCTGTTAGGTGATACAATAAAGATAACGTAGGATTTGTAGGTTTAGAGAAAGGTAGTGTTGATCATTATGAGGGAATCAGATGTAATTTTGGAACCGGCTGATGACAGAGCTGACCGTAAACATGTGCTGATCATTGATGATGATGTATCAGTTTTAAAGACGCTGCGCTACCACCTGCAGGATACTTACAGGGTGTCTGTAGTCAATTCCGGAGAAGTGGCGTTGGACTTTCTGCAGAAGCATAAGCCAGACTTGATATTGCTGGATTATTTGATGCCTTCGTGTAACGGAGCCGATGTCTTGAAGACGATCCAGAGCAGGGAAGATACGAAGGATATCCCCGTCCTTTTCCTGACAGGCCAGTCTGATATGTCAACGGTGACAGAGTGCCTTGCGTTAAATCCGGCAGGATATATTGTGAAGCCGATCTCCAAGGAAGCTTTGCTTGGAAAGCTGGAAAGTGTTCTGTAGCGTATGGGACAGACAGAATACAGGGGAAAAGAAGGACAAGCTGTTTCGTTTACGGCGCCGGAGGTCAGGATTTTGATCGTGGATGACAATCGGGTAAGCCTGAAAGTGGCGGAGGGACTGCTCAGGCCCTATCATATGCAGGTGGAGACAGCGGACAGCGGAGCGCGCGCCGTGGAGATGGTGCAAGATCATGTTTATGATCTGATCCTGATGGATTATATGATGCCGGACATGAATGGTGCGGATGCGGCGAAGATGATTCGCAGTATGGAAGGCGAGCGGTATAAGAAGCCGGTGATCGTGGCGCTGACAGGCAATGCCGAACAGGAGGTACGGGAACTGCTTGTGGCTGCTGGTATCAATGATTTCATGGCGAAGCCTGTTAAACGATCCGGCATGGATAAGATTTTATCCAGGTGGATTCCGAAAGACAAGATCGTTTCCGGACAGGAGAATCCTGAGGAAGGGCGGACGGATACAGAGCAGGAGGATCTGTCTGACTGGCGGATGGATGGGATCGATGTGGAGATTGGTATGTCCTATTCCGGCAATGACCGGGCATTGTATTTGGAAGTGCTGACGGATTTTGCGGACAGTATTGAAGAGCGGGCGGCGCAGATAGAGCAGGCAATGGAAGAGCGGGAACTTGACATGTATATCATGGGGGTACACGCTCTGAAAAGTTCGGCCAGATATCTAGGCGCTGTGGATGTGGCTGATATGGCACAGGCGTTGGAGGCGGATGCCAAAAGAGAGGACTGGCGGGCTGTCGAGCTGGGTACGCCGGAACTGCTTTCTTCGTACAGGAATTTATATCAGAGCATCGCGCCCTATCAGATTGACAGAACTTATACCGGAAGGAAAAAACGTTTTAACCGGGAAGAGGTACGGACACTTCTGCAGCGGCTTGAGAAGTGTATGGATGAATACGATATAGACGGCGGTGAAGAGGCTGCGGGTGCTTTGCAGGGATATGATCTGGGGAAAGCATGGTCCGGGCGCAGGGACAGGATCATGAGAGCGGTGGACCAGTTTGATTATGAAGCCTGTAAAAAGGAGGCGCGTTCCTGGAGACTGGCGTTGGAAAAGGAGTCGTGAGGAATGGAGAAAGCCTACAAGCTGGAGTTTGCCGGAGAGCAGACAGGGAGTCTGTATTTGAATTGCTGCGGGCTGTCCAGGACCGAATCCTTGCACAGTTTTGGGCCGGCATTAAAACCTCATTATCTGATCCACTATATTTTAAGCGGCAAGGGGAGATTTTCCACAGGCGGTAAGGAATATCCTCTTGAGGCGGGTTATGGTTTCCTGATCACGCCGGATGAATTGGCTTTTTACCAGGCGGATGAAAAGGAACCCTGGACTTATGTGTGGGTGGGGTTTAGCGGCACACAGGCGGCGGAATATGTCGAAAATATTGGGTTGTCGGTGAGACAGCCTGTTTTCAGATCGGATGCATCCGAAGAACTTTATCGGATCGTGAAAGATATGATGGAGCATAATACCTTTGGCTTGTCCAATGATCTTAGACGCAACGGACAGCTGGGGGTATTTTTGTCCGTTATCGCGGAGGGCAGCAGGATAGAGAAGACCAGCGAGGCGGATCGGGCAAATGTCTATGTACGCAAGGCGGTATCTTTTATCCAGAGTAATTACTATAATCCCATCAAGGTAACGGATGTGGCGGAGTATGTGTGTATCAACAGGAGTTATCTCTATACGTTGTTTCAAAATTCCATCGGGATGTCGCCGCAGCAGTTTTTGACGACATTCAGGATTACCAAGGCAACGGAGCTTTTGCAGCTTACTTCCATTCCGATCGAGAGTATTGCCCTGTCGTGTGGTTACCGGGATCCGCTTGTGTTTGCGAAGGCGTTCCGGCAGATGAAGCAGATGTCGCCCAGCAGTTACCGCAAGGAAATGCAGAAGGGCGAGACGAGGAGAAACCGAGAATATCTGCGGCAAGTGGAAGAATTTATTAATCAGGTCAATAAAATAACATTTTGACAGGTTTATATAACAAAGGGATATTTTAAGTTGCGGAAATATTTACTAAGATATAAATATACATGAACGGGGAAGCTGAAGGTTTTCGAGTTACACGGCGGCAGATAAATCTAACATTAAACAAGGAATATAACAGGGAAAGAAGGAGAGCGGGTATGAAGGAAACAGTATTAAAAAAGTTTGAAGAGGTGTATGGCAGTGCAGAGGGGGCCGATGTTTACTTTGCACCAGGACGTGTGAACATGATTGGTGAACATACGGATTATAATGGCGGGCATGTTTTTCCCTGTGCTCTGACGATCGGGACTTATGCGGCTGTCAAAAAGAGAGCAGACAGGAAACTTCGCTTTTATTCCATGAATTTTGATTCCCTGGGAATCATTGAGAGCAGCCTTGACGATCTGACGCCTTCTGACCAGGCGGGCTGGACGAATTATCCGAAGGGTGTTATGTGGGCTTTTGCCGAGCGGGGCATGAAGATGGACTGCGGGCTGGATATTGTTTTAAACGGTAATATTCCCAACGGTTCGGGATTGTCTTCTTCGGCATCTTTGGAAGTGCTGACAGGTTTCTATCTGAGAGACCTGTATGGATTTCAGGTGAGTAATGTTGATCTGGCGAAGATCGGCCAGTATTCGGAGAATAATTTTAACGGCATGAACTGCGGTATCATGGATCAGTTTGCTTCTGCTATGGGTAAGAAAGACAACGCCATCTTTTTGGATACGGCTGATCTGTCTTATCAGTATGCGCCGCTGGTGCTGGATGGTGCTAAGATCGTGGTGACCAACAGCAATGTGAAACATTCTCTTGTCAATTCAGAATATAATGTAAGACGCAGTGAGTGTGAGAAAGCGCTGGCGGAATTACAGACCGTGGTGAAGATAGCAGGACTTGGCGATCTGACCGAGGAGGAGTTTGAGGAGTATAAGTGTGTGATCAAAGATGAGGTCCGTGTAAGAAGGGCAAAACATGCAGTCTATGAAAACCAGAGAACGATCCGCGCGGTGGAAGCGCTTAAGAATAATGACCTGAAACTGTTTGGCGAGCTGATGAACGCTTCTCATGTGTCACTGCGGGATGACTATGAGGTATCCTGTGAAGAGATCGATGTGCTTGTGGAAGAAGCCTGGAAAGTGAATGGTGTCATCGGATCGAGGATCACAGGCGGCGGTTTTGGCGGCTGCACGGTCAGCATTGTGAAAGATGAGGCGCTGGA
>CAYUKT010000137.1:0-6690 GCA_964445285.1 uncultured Bacteroides sp.
AGCAGCAAGCGGGGATATCGCGGGAAAAGCATTTTAGGCCTTGTAAAATCATTTTACCTGGAATATACTAGATATAGGGTCTGTACACAAGATAAACCGCCCTAATTTGTATAGGGGAGTTCTATATCCATGTTATTTTCCAGTGTGGGATTTCTATTTCGGTTTTTGCCGATTTTTATGATATTATATCTGGCCGTACCCGTGAAGTATCGCAATTTTGTACTGCTGATGGGGAGCCTTGTATTTTACGGGGTGGGGGAACCGTATTTTGTTCTGTTGCTCATTGTTTCTGTCCTGGTTAACTATGGATTGAGCCGTTATATGTTCTGGGAACCGAAATCACCCCAGAATAACCGTAAACTGAAGGCTAAGAAACGGCGCAGACGGGCGCTTATCCTGGCATGTGTGTTTGACTTTGGCACGCTGTTTGTGTTCAAATACTGGGATTTTGTGGCGGGAAACGTGAACGGGATTGCGGGCAACAGGTTACTGCCGATCTTGACCCTGGCGCTGCCGCTTGGAATCAGTTTTTATACGTTCCAGATGGTATCCTATCAGGCCGATTGTTACTGGGGCAAGGTACCCAAACAGGCCGGCCTGGTAGCTTATGCTGATTATATCTGTATGTTTCCGCAGCTGATTGTAGGTCCTATCCTGCGTTATAGCGAGGTTGCGGACCGCATGGCGGAGCGCAGGATCAGGGTCAGAGACTTGGAGAACGGATTGAAACTTTTTGCAGCGGGACTGGGTATCAAAGTTCTGATGGCGGATCGGATCAGTACCCTCTGGAATACAATTATGACGGCAGGGCCGGGCAATCTGCATGTCTCAGTGGCGTGGATGGGAGCTATAGCTTATTCCTTTCAGATTTATTTTGATTTCTGGGGCTACTCGGTGATGGCCATGGGACTTGGAAAGATGCTGGGATTCCGTATCCCGCGGAATTTCGATGATCCGTATACATCCCGTTCCATTTCGGAATTCTGGAGAAGATGGCATATCACGCTGGGCAGCTGGTTTCGGGATTATATCTATATTCCGCTGGGCGGAAACCGCAGGGGGGATATGCGGACGATCTGCAATCTTTTCATTGTCTGGGTGCTGACCGGATTCTGGCATGGGGCGGATTGGAATTTCTTGCTGTGGGGGCTGTTCTTTTTCCTGCTGATTTCCCTGGAAAAGAAAACCTATGGCAAATGGATGGAACGTTCGAGGGTGTTGGGACATATCTACACACTATTGATCATTCCGGTGACCTGGGTGATCTTTGCCATCTCAGATATGGGGCAGCTTATAGATTATCTCGGCAATATGGCGGGGATTTATGCAGGCCGGGTAATGGTGGGAACAGAGCAGGTTATAAGATATTTGAAAGATTATGGGATTTTGCTAATAGCATGTGTTATTTTTATAACACCTTTTCCGAAAAAGTGGTATTATAGATACAAAGACAGGTGGTTCATGGTATTGATCTTATTTGCAATATTTTGGTGGTCTGTCTATGAAATTGTAGTTGGCAGTAATAATCCGTTTTTATATTTTAGATTTTAGAGGACAGATGTCTGTGGGCAGAGGGTTGAGATGATCAAACAAAAGATGAGAAAATGGCTGGAAAACGTATATAATTGTCCGTACCTGATTTTGATCATGGTTTCATCCGTGATCGCCATGTTCAGTTTTGATGAGATAGGCGTACGGGCTATGGATTATATCATAACGGATGACCGAACTGTTTCCGTGGTGGGAGATGTTGTCAAAGCAGAGGAACATCAGACCCAGGGAGAGGTTCCCGTGATGGTGGAGGAGATTCAGGATACCGGTATTCAGGATGCGCTAAATCAGAATGTGATTTCGGAAAACCTGCAGGAAGGAATTGAAAATGCAGGAGAACGCAAGGAAGAGACAGACGATATTGAGAATGCAGAAGAACTTAATGTAGATATCATAAAGTATGAAACGCCGGAAATACAGGAAGAAGTTGTAAAAGGTACTACAAAATTCCTGCCTTATACGCCTTTGGAGATTGAATCCAGATATTACTCGGATGCAGGAAAAATTGCATTGACTACCGAGTACCCCTATGTGTTAGAAAACGAGAGTTATTTTAATGACGCTGCTTTCCTGGGTGACTCCCGTACTTTGGGCATATATGATTATGTAGGATTGGATGGCGCGGACTTTTTCTGTGACAATGGCATGACCATCTTCAAACTGCTGAAGGATGACGGTGTGACCGAGCAGGGCACTGGTCAGAAGGTGGATTTAAAGAAGGTGCTGCAGGAGAGACACTACGGCAAGATTTATATTATGCTGGGCATGAACGAACTGGGTTATGGCAATACCACCATGTATCTGCAGGAATATATATCGGTGTTAAATCAGATCAGGGAGTGGCAGCCGGAGGCAACGATCTTTATTATGGCGAATCTGCATATTAGCCGCGAAAAGAATAATATGGCGACAGAGTTTAATAATATTAATATCAATGATAAGAATGTTGCCAGTGCGAGACTTGCCAACGGAACGGATATTTTCTATCTGGACAGCAATCCGATGTTTACGGACAGCGAAGGTTTCTTATTGTCGGATCTGACTTTTGACGGGGTGCATCTTTATGCAAAGCATTATGATAAGTGGCGGCAGTTTTTGATGGAACATGGCGTGGAGAGAGGAGAATCTTCTGTGCCTGTAGTACCGGCAGCTGATGAAGGTGTTATAAATGATGCGGGTGCGGCAGTGGAAGCGGTCAATACAGAGGGAGCGCAGGCTGGGGATGTTGTCTTGGCCCCTGCTGAAGGAGTTCAATGATGGAAGAAATCCGACTGAATCGGTATCTGGCCTCTTGCGGAGTGTGTTCCAGAAGGGATGCGGACAAGCTGATCGAACAGGGATTTGTGACGGTAAATGGAGAGATGGCGGAGCCGGGCAGTAAGGTGACTGACAATGACAAGGTGGCTGTGCGTGGAAAGGTGGTGTCAGCACCCGATCAAAAGGTGGTGCTTGCTTACTATAAACCGGTCGGTGTCACTTGTACCGAGCGGGATGCCCATGCGAAGAAGACCGTGGTGCAGGCACTGAAATATCCGATTCGTCTGACCTATGCGGGCCGCCTTGACCGGGATTCGGAAGGATTGCTTTTGATGACTAATGACGGCGGTCTGATCGATGCCATGATGCGGGGCAGTAATGGTCATGAGAAAGAGTATATTGTGAAATCTGACCGGGCGTGGAAGGAAGAAGCCTTGGAAAATATGCGTCAGGGTGTATATCTGGAGGAGTTGAAGACAACTACCAGACCCTGCTGGATAGAGCAGATTGGTCCCAAAACCCTGCGAATGATACTGACACAGGGGTTAAACAGACAGATTCGGCGTATGTGTCAGTCGCAGGGGTATCAGGTGACCAGTCTAAAGAGAGTACGTGTAATGAATATAAACTTGGGAAAACTGAAACCCGGAGAATACCGGGAGATTACAGACACAGAGAGAACCGCACTTTACAGACAGTGCGGTTTGCATATGTAAGAATGGCGGTAGGACAGCGTGATGGAAGAAAAATCTATGGAACGTATGCGGGAACTGGTATCTCTGTTAAATAAGGCATCGAAAGCCTATTATGCACAGGATACGGAGATCATGTCCAATTACGAGTATGACAGGTTATACGATGAACTGTCTGATTTGGAAAAAATAACAGGTGTAATATTAACAGACAGCCCAACGGTCAAGGTGGGGTATGAGGCGGTGGAAGAACTGCCCAAGGAGAGACATGAGACTCCCATGCTGTCCCTGGCTAAGACCAAGAGCCGGGAAGAACTGCAAAGCTGGCTGAATGGCAGGCAGGGATTGTTATCCTGGAAGCTGGATGGTCTGACGATCGTGCTGACCTATACGGGCGGCAGGCTGGTCAAGGCGGTTACCAGGGGGAATGGTGAAGTGGGAGAGGTTATCACCAACAATGCCAGGGTCTTTCGCAATCTGCCGGTCTCTATTCCCTATCAGGGGGAATTGATCCTGCGGGGAGAGGCTGTCATTTCTTACAGTGACTTTGAAAAGATTAACAGCGAGATCGAGGACGTGGATGCCAAGTATAAGAATCCGCGGAATCTATGCAGCGGAAGCGTCAGACAGCTCAATAATGAGATTACGGCAGGCAGAAATGTTCGCTTTTATGCCTTTCAACTGGTAAGGGCGCAGGATGTGGACTTTCAGGATTCCAGGCAGGCACAGTTTGATTTTTTAGGCAGGCAGGGATTTGATGTGGTGGAATACCGCATGGTAGACCCGGATACGATTGTGGATGCGGTTTCTTATTTTGAGAGGAAGATAGCGGACTATGACATACCGTCAGATGGGTTGGTGCTGACCTATGAGGATATGGCGTACGGGAGTTCGCTTGGACGAACGGCCAAGTTTCCCAGAGATTCCATCGCTTTTAAGTGGGCGGACGAACTGCGGGAGACTATCCTGCAGGAGATTGAGTGGAGCGCCAGCCGCACGGGCCTGATCAATCCGGTGGCCATTTTTGAGCCGGTGGAACTTGAGGGCACCACCGTGAGCCGGGCTTCCGTGCATAATATCAGTATTTTGCGGGGATTGAAGCTGGGAATTGGAGACCGGATTACAGTCTATAAAGCCAATATGATCATTCCCCAGATCGCAGAGAACCTGACGGGGAGCGATAATCTTGAGATACCGGATAAATGCCCGGTCTGTGGACAGCCGACTCAGATCAAACAGGTGAATGAAGTGCAGTCCCTTTATTGTCTCAATCCTGATTGTGACGCCAAGAAGATTAAGGCCTTTACTCTTTTTGTGAGCAGGGATGCATTGAATGTGGATGGTCTGTCGGAGTCTACCTTGGAAAAATTCCTGGCCAGGGGATTCTTGCACGAATTTGCAGATCTGTTCAAACTTTCCCGCTATGAGGAAGAGATTACCCAGATGGACGGTTTTGGGGAAAAATCTTACCGGAATCTGAAGGAAAGTCTGGAACAGGCGCGAAACACTACGCTTTCCAGATTGATTTATGGTCTTGGGATTGAAAATATCGGCGTGGCCAACGCGAAAATGTTGTGCAGGCATTTCCGGTATGATTTGCCGGCACTCCGCAGTGCGACCCTGGAAGAGCTGGCAGAGATTGACGGCATCGGGGAAGTGATAGCTTTAAGCGTCCGGGCTTTTTTTGACGATGAGAAGAACAGGGAACAGCTGGACCGCCTCTTACCGGAATTAAACATTGCCGTGGAAGTGATAGAGGAGGGAGCACAGACGCTTGCGGGCATGAATTTCGTGATCACTGGAAGTCTGACGCATTATGAGAATCGGAATCAGTTAAAAGAGGAGATTGAGAAGAAGGGCGGCAAAGTGACCGGCAGTGTGACCAGTAAGACTACCTGTCTGATCAATAACGATACCACCTCCCAGTCTTCCAAAAATAAGAAAGCCAAGGAGCTGGGTGTGCGGATTGTGTCGGAAGAAGCGTTTTTGGAAGAATATTTATGAATTTCTTGTGATTCCCTTCTTGGGTTCGGATAAAGCGGAAAATTTATATCATACTAAAAAGCAGGATAAACGAACGAGATGTTACCCTGCTTTTTGTATGTTTTTAGATATTCCGCAGATCATACGGTGTGGTCTGATAGACGTAATAATTAAGCCAATTGGAGTAAAGCAGCTGACCGGTGGAGCGCCAGTTGACGATCGGTGTTTTGGTGGGATCATCGTCCGGGAAATAATTGGCGGGCACCTTGGGGTTCATGCCTTTGTTTAGATCCCGGAAATATTCCTGGGCCAGCGTGTCGGAGTCATATTCCGGGTGGCAGGTCACGAAGAAGTGTCTGCTGTCGGTAGTCTTCACGATCGTGACGCCGGCTTCGTCAGAGACGGCCATCAGTTCCAGATCCGGTACGGAGGCGATCTGTGAGGCCTCAATGCCCATGGCCCGGGACTGTGGTGCATAGAAAATATCATCAAAACCCCGGAAAAGAGGGGAATTTCTTTTGACAATTTTATGTGCATATACGCCCGAAAGTTTTTCCGGCAGGTCATCCCGTTCCAATCCGTAGAAATAGTACAGGGCAGCAAAAGCGCCCCAGCACAGATGCAGGGTACAGTGGACATGTTTCTTGCCCCATTCCATGATGGTGCAGATTTCATCCCAGTAATCCACTTTTTCGAACCGCACATAATCAAGCGGCGCGCCGGTGATGATCATGCCATCGAAATTACGGTCTTTGATCTGGTCAAAAGTTGTGTAAAAAGATTCCATATGGTTGGAATCCGTATGCTGCGGTGTATAGCTGGCCGTCTGTAAGAATTCCACATTTACCTGCAGGGGTGTATTGGAAAGTTTACGCAAAAGCTGTGTTTCTGTAATGACTTTGGTAGGCATCAGATTTAATATGAGTACGTCAAGCGGGCGGATATCCTGGTGCATTGCCCGAAACTGCGTCATGACAAATATATTTTCATTTTCAAGGATTGTGGTTGCGGGTAAAGAATCTGCAATTTTAATAGGCATATTGGAAACCTCAACTTTCTGATTGTAAAATAATATAATATCAAATATATCATAAACATGAGAGACGTGCAAGCTGCGGTGCAGACCGGTCTTTCCATGTAGTTTAATGGTGGATTCATTGCAGGTTGGTTGACGTGGCAGAAAGAAAATGTTATTTTTCGTGGTAGA
>CAYUKT010000138.1:0-4568 GCA_964445285.1 uncultured Bacteroides sp.
CCCATGATCACATGATAAAGCCCGGCTATCACCAGCGGCCAGAAGACCAGCGCCAATGTCTCACCCAGATCTCCCCTTGAGAATATGTTCGTAAAACGATAGGGCATCAGGGTATATAAAACCACCGACAATATTACGCTTCGCCGTGATTTTATCATCGATTTCATGGCTGCATAGGCGCAGACCGCCGATCCTAAATTTGCCAGAAACACGATCACCTTGTAGGATAACGCCAAAGACACCCTGCAGATACGCAAAAAAGCGCCGATATACAGGAACAGATAAGGATACATGGCATTCAAATAGCCATTCCCACGCAGGCCGTCCGGCAGGATATTGACCGGGATCTGTCCATCCAAAATACCGTCCTTGAGCCCCTCCAGCCTTGCCAGATGATAACACAGATCATCCCCATTATAGAGATATGTCTGCATCATAGGAGAAGTTGCAAGCAGTACCACTCCCATAATGATACTATAATCCAAAAACTTATCCTGCGTGATACAATGCTTTTGCCTGCGAAGATACAGGCATCCCAGTCCATTAAGCAACAAAAAGACTATAATACAGAAATATGTATCCGTATAAAAAAGGGTATGCGGTACTATTTCCAGACTCTGAATCGTCAGGTTTCCCTTTCCGCCATAATTAACCCGCACCTGCAGCTGTTTGGCATCCTTGGAAAGGGTAAAATCAGCAGAAAATTCCCGCATCTTCGGATCCACCTGCCAGGCGGCGATCTTATTCGCCTGTTCCCACAGTTCCACTACGCTATCTTCCCCTTCCGCAATATACTGCATCCGGATCGTATAACTGCCTTTGTTCATGACATATTGAGGCGTCTTCGCTATCACACCGGCATTGGCCACCGTTTCCTGAATCAACAATGCTTTTTCCGAGTCTACATACCCTACCGTGCGCTGCAATTCAGATCCTGTATAGACAATCGGCTGCCTGCCCTCATCCCCAATCCACATGAGAATGACCATAAGGCAGACCATAACGCCATATATAATCTTACCTTTCAAAGATATCTCCCTGATCAACTTCTTCTTCCCTTCGGCTTTATCTCTTTTTCATTCGTAAGGATTTACGCAGATTCCGGTAAGCCCATAATAACTTATAATAGCAGAGAAACTGCACTGTGGACCTCATCTGCATTTTTACCAACTTTTTCTCTTCCACACCAATACGTTCCTGATAGTAAACGTTTTTTTGAAAATCCGGAAATGTATCCAACATTTCCCGTCCCAATTTTCTGACAAAACTGCTCTTTACAGGACGTACGCCCTGCATGTAAGTAAACAGCGTATTCACATAAAAGAGCGATGTAAAACTAAATTCCAGTTCCGGACGATATTTCTCCAGATAGCCATACTCCCTTGCCTCCTGCAGCATAATCCGTCCAGCCTCCATACGGTCCTCACATCTTTTGACACTAATGGTATGCACCGTGGAATCACCATGCTGATAATAATAATACAGAGGTTCCTCAATATATTCAAAATGTGTGGCCCGCAGCATCCAGGAATTGGCCAGCGCGTTATCTTCATAAAAAATTCCTGTCGGGAAACGCCCCGGATGATCTATCACGATTTCTCTGCGATAAACCTTGACCACCAGGGAACCGCTGTCCAGAATCAGGGAGCGATACTTTTCTTCATTCAAAATACCTGTCTGCTCCGGCTTATTATTATGCACTACCTGTCCGATCGCCATACTGTGCTCGCTGGTCAGATGATAATCGCAGCCAACCATGTCCGCGCCCGTCTCTTCTCCCCTGTCAATCAACCGCTCATAGAAATCTTCCGTGATCCAGTCATCACTGTCAATAAACCCAATCCATTCCCCCTTAGCCAGACTCATGCCCATGTTCTTCGCACCGCCCTGCTTCTGATTCACAGCGGAATGTATGGCCCGGAATCTGTCAGGATACTTCTCCTGATAATCCTGTAGGATCTCATAAGAATCATCCGTGGAACAATCGTCCACCGCAATGATCTCATAATCTGCTATGGTCTGTCTCACGAGGGAATTCAGACAATATTCCAGTTTTCCATCGGCCGCCATATTATAGACAGGCACTATGATCGACAGTTTCATTCTAACCCTCATTTCTGCACAGTCTATCTGCGATAGAATTCTACAATCTTCTTCACTGCCTCGATCACACTCTCCACGTCCGCATCACTCATCGCATAATAGAGCGGCAGTGTAACAATCTCCTCATACAGTTTCTCCGCATTGGGACACAACCCTTTAGAATATCCCAGTTTTTCATAATACGGAAAATAATATACCGGTATATAATGCACATTACAACATACATTTTCTGCACCCAGCGCTTCAAAGAACTTCTTCCGGTCAATCGACAGCTTCTCCGGCACTATGCGCAGGATATACAGATGTCTTGTGGTATCGGATTCCGCAATCTCCCGCTGTACAAACAGCTCCGGCATTTCGGAAAAAGCCTCATTATACCTGGCCACAATTTCCTTCCTGCGCCTGACAAACATAGGCAGCTTGTCCAGCTGACTGATGATCAGGGCCGCCTGCATATCCGTCATACGATAGTTATATCCCAAATCCACCTGTTCATAATACCACGGCCCTTCCGGTTCATGCTGCATCTGTTGTGCGTCCCGCGTGATACCATGAGACCTGAAAAGCAATAACTTTTTATACAAAGCCTCCTCATTGGTGAGGATAACGCCGCCCTCACCGCCGGTCACTGTCTTGACCGGATGAAAACTGAACATAGTCATATCCGCAATCGAACCGTTCATCTGTCCTTTGTATTTGGTCCCGATCACATGAGCGCCGTCCTCGATCAACGTCAGGTTATGTTCTCTGCAGATTTTTAAAAGTGGTGCCAGATCCGCCGACTGTCCCGTGTAATCCACAGCTACCACAGCCTTTGTCCTTGGCGTGACTGCCTCTTCCACTTTCTTCGGATCAATATTATATGTCTCAGGATCGATATCCACAAAGACCGGTCTCGCGCCGCAGTACAACGCGCAGTTAGCCGAAGCCGCAAACGTGATCGGTGTGGTGATCACTTCATCGCCCTCTCCCACACCGGCAGACAGCGCTGCGATATGCAAAGCTGCTGTCCCATTGCAGCATACCACCGCATACTTCGCCCCGGTCAATTCACACAGCTTCCGCTCCAATTCCGTAATCTTCGGCCCACAGGTCAGATAATCACTTTTAAGCACATCCACCACTGCCCGGATATCGTCCTCATCTATATATTGATGTCCATAAAATATCTTTGTCTCTCTGACAGGCTTCCCGCCCGCTATCGCTGGTCTTTCCATAATTTTTCTCCATTCACGTCTTTAGCTAAAAATCGCCGGCATCCCTTCAAATTTTGTCCTGCAGCCACCGGAATCTATGGCACTTCTGCGCAAGTTTCCAGTTTTTCAAAACCTGCGAAAACAAAGGACACGTAACACTGCCTACATGTCCTTTTCCTGTCTTATTTTTCTAACTCCACATCCCTTAACAGCTCCCTGATATCTTCCACACTGAGCCAATCCGTATTGTTGGCAGAGCTATAGGAGAATCCCTCCATCACCTTCTTTCCGGAGAGATCTGGCTGCTGTCTGTTATTCCAAGTCATCTGCGGGTAAACAATAAAATGTTTATCGTACTCATATGTGGTCAAAGAATCTTCCGTGGTCACCATGATCTCATGCAGCTTTTCTCCCGGCCTGATACCGGTTTCCCTGATCCTACAACCCGGCAGCATTGCCTCTGCCAAATCTGTAATCTTGAAAGAAGGAATTTTACTGATAAAAGTCTCGCCGCCAGTGGCTTCCTCCAGCGCCTTGATCACCAGCTCAACACCCTGTGTCAGACTAATCCAGAATCTAGTCATACGCAAATCTGTGATAGGCAGTTCCTGCGCCCCTTCTTTGATCAATTTATGGAACAGAGGAATCACCGATCCCCGGCTGCCCGCCACATTACCGTAGCGCACAATGGAGAAATTGATATCTTTCGCTCCCACATATGCATTGGCCGCCACAAAGAGCTTGTCCGACACTAACTTGGTACCCCCATACAGATTCACCGGATTGACCGCCTTATCCGTTGACAAAGCCACTACTCTGCGGACACCGCTGTCCAACGCAGCATCGATCACATTCATAGCGCCATGAATATTGGTCTTGATCGCCTCGTTGGGATTGTACTCACAAGCGGGCACCTGCTTGAGCGCTGCCGCATGAACGATATAATCCACACCCTCGCATGCTCTTCTGAGACGCTCCACGTCCCGCACATCACCAATAAAGAAACGAAGTTTTTCCTCATATTCCTTAAACTCGTTCGCCATCATCCACTGCTTGAACTCATCCCGGGAATAGATGATAATCTTCCGCGGTTCATAATGCGTCAGCACATATTTGGTAAAACATTTTCCAAAGGAGCCTGTGCCCCCAGTGATCAATATCGTTTTATCTGTCAACATAATTTCCCTCCAACATTGCCGTTTTCAAGGTCTGCACCGCCTCTAAGTATAGCACAGGTGCCTATGGTTTGCAATCAATCTTACTTCCTAA